>WRMT01000105.1 GCA_009777005.1 Methanobrevibacter sp.
AATTACTTTTTAATCTAATTCTAAATTAAAATTTATAAAACTTATTAATTTTAAATATAAAAAACATTCCAACATTTATTAAAAAAAAAAAAAAAGAACTATAAATTTAAATCCTATTCGTGCTATTACTTCACTTGCAAATATAGCAAGTTAGATAATATACTTCTTGTTCTTTCTCATCACTTGTTACAGGGTATTAACTTTTTTTATCTATTTTCATCGATACCTATTTAAAAAAAACAGGAATAAATTCAAATTACCATGATAATGATAGAATGTATGGAGTTTCACCTAGACTTAAAAACGATTTATCTATGAAAAAGCAAATAAAAATTTAACAAATTATCCAAATTATTTAAAATTTCAAAATACCTATATTTCTAAAAAAACAAGTATTATATATTAAAATTATAGTGATGATAAAAATGTCTAAAAAAAATGAACTAAAAGAAATAATAGCTAATTCCAATAATGTTGTGTTTTTTGGAGGAGCAGGAGTATCCACAGAAAGTGGAATTCCTGATTTTAGAAGTGAAGATGGGATTTACAAAACACTTGAAAATTACGGAGCTCCTCCAGAAGTTATTCTATCCCGTACCTATTTCCAAACAAATCCAAGAGGTTTTTACAAATATTACAAAGAAAACCTAATCCATCAAGATGCTAAACCTAATGATGCTCATTTAGCTATAGCTAAATTAGAAAGTCTTGGGAAAATAAAGGCAGTGATTACTCAAAATATTGATGGTTTACACCAAAAAGCTGGAAGTGAAAATGTCTTAGAACTCCATGGAAGCGTTTTAAGAAACTATTGTAAGAATTGTGAAAGTAGCTATGACCTTGACTACATAATTCAATCTGAAGAACTTCCAACTTGTAGCTGTGGAGGACTTATAAAACCAGATGTTGTACTATATGAAGAACCATTAGATAATAATACTATGAATGCAGCTGTTGATTATATAGCTAATGCAGAAACATTGATAATTGGAGGAACCTCTTTAGTAGTTTATCCTGCTGCAGGACTTATTCAATATTTCAAAGGAGAGAACTTAGTTCTTATAAATAAAAGTGAAACTGAATATGATAGCTATGCTAATTTAATAATTAATGAAGCTATTGGGGAAGTATTCAAAGAAATTGTTTAATAGCTGTTTTATTGAATCTAAAAGAGTTTTAGTATAAATATCTTTATCAAATAGTTTGTATTGCAATTATGTGAAGTTAGATTATGGAACCATTCAGCATTAATATACAACTATACCCCCCACCATCCACATTTTCAGGATTAAATTCATTAATGCCAAAAATTTTGTTTTTTCAGCTATTAATATATCAGTATAATACTTGCTCCATACTTTCTAATGCAACAACATCCATATGTTGAGTAACTAAGCATCCAACTATGCTAATTAAATTTTTAAAGTTCTGTTTTCCTCCATTTCTTCCTCTAATATCTTGATTAAATCAGATAATGATTTCATGAAATCTTGAAAAGTCATTATATGCCTCCAAACTTCATTAACTTCAGATTTTTCACTTAAATTACTAAGATACTTTAGGATATCATCATATTGTAAAGAAATTTCTTCTTTTTCCATATTATTTTTCCAAACTTCAATTTTTTCATCTTTATAATTGTCACGATCTATTTCTGTAATAAAAATAGCCGAAATTAAACCTTTCCAAACTTTATGAGATAAATCCTCTTTTCTATAATCATAAGGAGTGTAAAATTTTTTTCTTAATTTTAAGATTTTTTGGCTTGTTTTTGAAAAGGTTATATGGAAAGTAGCCATGTCTTCCTTAAAATATTTCAATATAAATAAAAACTTATTAAATACTATTACAAAAGGAGAATTATGTTTATCTAAATCAGGATCATTGTACATCACATCAAAAAGATCTATACACTGCGTTAATTTATTTATCAACTCTATTTTTTCAGCGAATAATAATTGCATTTGAATATTTTCTTTATTGTTGTGATTGTTGATTAATGCTATTATTAGAGTCAATAAAAATGATGTTAATCCTACAAATAATGAAATTGCATTTTCAACTTTAAAATTGTTGAAATATTGTTCTATAGCTAAACAAAATAAACCTATAATAAAAATCCACCAAACAAGGACAATCTTATATATATTTGTAATAGTTATTGTTATTTTTATAACATTCCATTTTCTAATAGTTATAAAAAGAATAAAAATAAAAAATAGCATTAAAGTTATTATCTCTATATTTGAAAAGATATTTTGAATAAGATCCATGAAAATCACTTGTATTGTATTAAGAATATTTACGATATTAGTAATAATTAATACTAATTATATTTTTAATAATATTTAAATATGGCTTTTTATATACTAAAAATAAGAAAAATATTTAAAGTTAAGAATTTGCAAAATCTTTGATTTGGCATATTAGAAAGTCCTTGAACTTTATAAAACTTATAAAATAGAAAATTAAAATATATTTTTAGGTGATTATTATGAGTGAAAAAGATGTTTATGTTATTCCAGTGCAAAATGGTTGGGGTGTAGGAAGACCATTTTCAGCTAAACTTTCTAAAAAATGTGATAATAAAAGTGATGCTATTAGCTATGGAAGAAATTTAGCTAAACAAGACAAATCTGAACTAATAATCTTAAAAAAAAATGGACAAATTCAAGATAGAAATGACTATGGAAATAATCCATTTCCTCCTAAAGTAAAGGATAATTTGTGTCCAATAACTCATATTTTAAACTGGGTGCATAGGGAAAGATAGGGAACCTAAGATTCAACACAATAATTGCTCACTTTAAAAATTTGAAATGAGAGGTTATTACTTAACTCTCCAACATTAACTGTTAGATACTATTGTATAATTATTCTTGTTAAACCCATATATAAACTAAAATAAAAATTGTTTAAAATTATTAAATATATCCAATTTTGTTTAATGATAAATCCTAATTTTTTCATTTTGTTCATCAAAATAAAATTGTGCTGCAACCTCGTTACGATAAAAAAAAAAAAAAACTATTTTTTAATAAACATTGGGAAATTTTTCACAAAAACGTGACAAGGCTTGTATTATCCTTTATTTGTTTTCTAAAGTGGGTAAAAATCACTGATTTAAGTTTAAACTTCTAAAAAAAAAGTTAAATTTTATTCCATTTAAAATTCCTGTGAATGTGAGAATTTTTAAAAATATGAATTATAGGAAGTCCCAATTTGTGAGATTTTTATTGACCTATTATTTACTTCGTTATAGCTATGTATACCGAACATGAGAAAAAAATTATAATTCTAGGAAGTGAAGCTTTTGGCTCTTGAAAATTATTATTTAATTTTCCAAGAATAATATTGAAAAATAACTCTCTTCTATAAAATTTTTCGCTAGAACCAACAACTTTACACTCTCTATTTCATTTATAAATTAAAAAATTTTTTAGGGAAAATATTAGCTAATGACCCATATGACCTTTTAAAATCCTTTAAATCAGGATTATTTTATTAATTTATGATATTTTTTAATAATATCTTTTTTTAAATCTTATTTTTTATTTATTTTTAATTATAAAAATTAATATCACAATATCCTCCTCCCCCTTGATTTATTTGTTTTGAAGAATTCAGAAACATAAAATTTAAATATAACCGATTTTAAACAATTATTCATGGTAATCTATATTCCATTATAACAATTAGCTAGAAATGGATTATTCATTACCCTCAAATAGCTAATCTCTCTTTTAAAACAAAAACATTCTAAAGTAAGTCGTTTTAATTCTTTAATTTCAGGTCATAGTGAATTTGGATTTGTATAATCATAGCTTATAGAGAAATTTTTCAATTATCAGCTCCACTGAGTGAAAATATTTGATTAATATTGATTTAAGTTTAAAGGAACTTAAATAATAGTTTAGCTACTGAAACAGTTCTAATCGATGGCAAAGAGAGAGTTCTATTTGATTTTCCATTGGAACTTTTTTTTGAAAATTATCATATATAAGAGGATTAAACAAATTAGTTTAGTAAACTTATATAATAATAAAATAAATATTCATTTAGTTAAAAAAAATATTTTTTTAGGAAATGGTGTTAATTTAGTTTTGAAGTTTAAATTCTTGGTTAAATAATTTAAAAGAGGGTTATCATGGACTGGCAAAAGGTTACAATATTTATAAGCAGTACATTTAATGATATGCACTGTGAACGTGATTATTTGATAAAAAATGTTTTTCCAGACCTTAGAGACTGGTGTGAGGAAAGGAAGATACATTTAAATGAAGTTGACCTACGTTGGGGAGTTACAGCTGAGGATGCTAAACATGCAAACACAGTAGGTACATGCTTAAAAAATATAGATAAAAGCCGTCCTTTTTTCCTATGCTTCCTAGGGCAAAGAAGAGGATGGGTTCCTAATCCAGATAAAGATATAAGTGAAGAAACAAAAAAATCCTATCCTCAAATCAAAGATAGAATCAAAGGCAAGTCAGTTACAGAAATGGAAATTGAGCATGCTTTACTTGAACCAATGCATAGAATAATAGAAAAAGAAGGAAAAGAAGAAGAAAAAACTTGTGACCCCACAAAACACGCCTTATTTTTCTTCAAAAATCCAGATTATCTCCAATACCTAAATAAAAAACAAGAAGGAACTTATACTAACAAAGATGAAAAGGACAATGATTCACTTAAAAAAATACCAAAGGATAAAAGAGAAGAATATATTGATAAAAAGTTAGAAGAATTTAAAAATAAAGTAATAGCTAAGTCTAAAGAAACAGATTCAAGGTTAAAATTAAACTATTATGAAGGAAAATGGGACAAAGAACATATTGTACCAGAATTAGCCCATATGGGAGAAGAATTAGCTAAAGGTGGATTTACAGACTTTGCTGTGAAAGATGAATCTTTAAAAAATGTTATTTTAAAGCAGCTAAAAGAAGAAATAGCTGCTGCTTTTCCAGACAACATGGAAATTGAAGAGCTTAGTGATTTACAAAGAGAGTTAGATCAACAAGATCTTTTTAGAGAAATTAACACCCAAGGTTTCATTCCAAGAAAAGAAAGTTTTAAAGAATTAGATAAGTTTTTAAAAGAAGACGATAATGGTTTAGCTTATTTAACTGCTGAGGCAGGTCTTGGAAAAACCATGCTTTTAGCTAATTATTCTACAACACTAAAAAAAAGAATAGAAGATGGTGAAGATTTAAAACTTTACACACGTTTTAGTGGAGTTTCAGAAAAAAGTGGAAACACTTTTGATATTTGGAAGTCTATTCTAGAAGAAGCAGAAATAGCTACATCCGAGAAATTCAATAGCTTAGACGATTGGATTTACAACCAAGAAGAATTACAAAAAAATATAGACGAGGTTTTTGATGCATTAGCAGATAAGGAAAAAACAGTGATTATTATTGATGGAATAAACCAACTTAGTAATGGTTTAGCTATGGTTAAATGGTTACCCAATAAGATTCCAGCTAATTTAAAAATTATACTAAGTTTTAAAAAGGATAACACAGATGAAAATAAAGAATTAATAAAAAATAAAGATAATGTTACAAATTTAGAAGTTAAAAAGTTAGAATCTGATAAAGATAAAAAGGATATTATTAATAAATATCTTGAGCAATTTCTCAAGGTATTAGATGATAATCAAATAAATCAAATATGTGAAATAGAAGGTTCTGATAATCCCTTGCTTTTAAAGATTCTTTTAACTGAGCTTAAAAGTCATGGTCAATTTGAAACTTTAGAAGAACAAATAGCTAATTTTCCTACCAATCCAGAAAGTGCATTTCAAAAAGTTTTAGAAAGATTAGAAAATGAAGAATCATATACAAAAATTGATTCGGAAGAAATCACTAGTCTAATTTTCTCACTTCTTTCTTGTGCAAGATATGGATTAAGTGAAGAAGAATTAATAGAAACCATAAATATTTACAAAGAAGAAAATAATGAAGAAACATTTCCTGAAAATGAATTAAGAGATATTATTCGCTTAAAAATAAGACAAGTCAAACCATTTATGAAAAGATCTGAAGGAAGATATGATTATTTCTATGATAACTTTAAGTTAGGATCCTTTGAAAAATACGAAGAAAATAAAATCCTATTACATAAAGGATTAGCTAAATACTTTAAAAAACAAGCAGACCCTGAAGAAAATTTAAGCTTCCACGGGGAAAAAATCAGAGATTTCAACGAATTACCTTACCATCTGAAAGAATCAAAAAACATTAGCTATTTAGAGGAAATATTATCCAAATATAATTGGATTAAAAATAAATCAGAATTAAGCAATATTTTCAATACAATCAATGACTATAGCTATATCTACGGAGAAAATAAGGAAAATGATCATCTTTATCTGATAAAAAACACTCTATCAATATCTACACACATCTTAAAAGAAAATATTAAAAGTTTACCTAGTCAGTTATATGGAAGATTAAAAAACATAGAACATCCCAAAATTAACAAATTATTAAATGAACTAGAAAAGAATACTAATTATCCATGGCTAAAGTCACACCACCAAATGCACACACCAACAGGACCACTCAAAAAAACTCTAACAGGACACACAGACGTGGTGCATAGTGTGTGTTTTTCCTCTGATGATAAGTATGTTGTTTCAGGATCACATGATGGGTCTGTTCGTGTTTGGGACCTGCAAACACAAGAAGAAATAACACGATTAGAAGGACACACAAGCGTGGTGAATAGTGTGTGTTTTTCCTCTGATGATAAGTATGTTGTATCAGGATCAGGAAATCCTTTTTCAAAGGATAATTCTGTTCGTGTATGGGACCTGCAAACACAAAAAGAAATAACACGATTAAAAGGACACACAAGAGGAGTGAATAGTGTGTGTTTTTCCTCTGATGATAAGTATATTGTTTCAGGAACAGGTGATAATTCTGTTCGTGTATGGGACCTGCAAACACAAAAAGAAATAACACGATTAAAAGGACACACAAGAGGAGTGAATAGTGTGTGTTTTTCCTCTGATGATAAGTATATTGTTTCAGGATCAAATGATAATTCTGTTCGTGTATGGGATTGGCAAACACAAGAAGAAATAACACGATTAGAAGGACACACAGACTGGGTGAATAGTGTGTGTTTTTCCTCTGATGATAAGTATGTTGTATCAGGATCATCTGATAATTCTGTTCGTGTATGGGACCTGCAAACACAAAAAGAAATAACACGATTAGAAGGACACACAGACTGGGTGAATAGTGTGTGTTTTTCCTCTGATGATAAGTATATTGTTTCAGGATCAAATGATAATTCTGTTCGTGTATGGGACCTGCAAACACAAAAAGAAATAACACGATTAGAAGGACACACAAAAGGAGTGCATAGTGTGTGTTTTTCCTCTGATGATAAGTATGTTGTATCAGGATCAAATGATAATTCTGTTCGTGTATGGGACCTGCAAACACAAAAAGAAATAACACGATTAGAAGGACACACAGACGGGGTGAATAGTGTGTGTTTTTCCTCTGATGATAAGTATGTTGTATCAGGATCAGATGATAATTCTGTTCGTGTATGGGACTGCAAACACAAAAAGAAATAACACGATTAAAAGGACACACAAAAAGAGTGAATAGTGTGTGTTTTTCCTCTGATGATAAGTATATTGTATCAGGATCAAATGATAATTCTGTTCGTGTATGGGACCTGCAAACACAAAAAGAAATAACACGATTAAAAGGACACACAGACAGGGTGAATAGTGTGTGTTTTTCCTCTGATGATAAGTATGTTGTATCAGGATCAGGAGATCCTTTTTCAAAGGATAATTCTGTTCGTGTATGGGACCTGCAAACACAAAAAGAAATAACACGATTAAAAGGACACACAAAAGGAGTGAATAGTGTGTGTTTTTCCTCTGATGATAAGTATATTGTATCAGGATCAAATGATCATTCTGTTCGTGTATGGGACCTGCAAACACAAAAAGAAATAACACGATTAAAAGGACACAGAGACAGTGTGAATAGTGTGTGTTTTTCCTCTGATGATAAGTATATTGTTTCAGGATCAAATGATAATTCTGTTCGTGTATGGGATTGGCAAACACAAGAAGAAATAACACGATTAGAAGGACACACAGACGGGGTGCATAGTGTGTGTTTTTCCTCTGATGATAAGTATGTTGTATCAGGATCATCTGATGAGTCTGTTCGTGTATGGGACCTGCAAACACAAGAAGAAATAACACGATTAGAAGGACACACAAGACGGATGAATAGTGTGTGTTTTTCCTCTGATGATAAGTATATTGTTTTTGGAACAGGTGTTCATTCTGTTCGTGTATGGGACCTGCAAACACCAAAAGAAATAACACAATTAAACGGATACATGGTGAATAGTGTGTGTTTTTCCTCTGATGATAGGTATGTTGTTTCAGGATCAGGTGATAAGTCTGTTCGTGTTTGGGATTGGCAAACACAAGAAGAAATAACACGATTAGAAGGACACACAAAAGGAGTGCATAGTGTGTGTTTTTCCTCTGATGATAAGTATATTGTATCAGGATCAAATGATAATTCTGTTCGTGTATGGGATTGGAAAATGCAAAAAGAGCTAGACAATGCCATTATATTACTTAACACCGAGGAAAATATAGTCTCATGTGCTATTTCAAACAATAATCACCATATAGTGGCAGGAGCAGAAAGTGGTCAAATATTAAAATATACAATTGAAAACTTAAAACTAGGAATAGATATTGTAACAGCTCATCGTGATTTAAATAAACAGCTAAGTATTAGATGTAAATACTGTGGTAAAGTTTTTAATATTGCTGAAGATGATCTAGGCAATATTGTCAAATGTAGCTATTGTAATAAGGAATTAAAAGTCAATGATTTTACCCATGATCCTAAATAGTGAAGATTCTCTAAATAATATTGAAAATATAGAGAATAATAAAGAAAATATTAAACCTGCTGATTCTATTAAAAAAGAAAAGAAGAAAAAAGGATTTTTTTCTAGTGTCATGACAATTTAATTCTCAAAATTCATTTCATATATAAAGTTTTGATAATTTCTCATCTGCTTTATTTTTTGTAAAATTCCAATGAATTTTACTCTTTTTTTCATTCCTATCGTTGCACCA
>WRMT01000106.1 GCA_009777005.1 Methanobrevibacter sp.
TAATGAGATTATAAATTTATTAATTTATTTAGTTATATATTCTAATTACAATTCAATTATAATGATATTATGATAATATTTCTATTTCAAGCTATAAATAAATACTCAATATAAGAAAACCTATTTTTAAATCTTTAATAAAAAAATTATTATTAAATATCAGTTTTATAAAACTATAAAAAATTGATAAAAATAATAAAAAAAGGAAAGTTGATAAAAAATTTAAAAAAAATAAAGTTAATGAATCAAGAATAAATTATTTACTTTATTTTCCATAGTAAAACTCTCATTGAAGGATCAGCTTCGGCGTGAACAAGTTCATACGTATCTTGTCCAAATCCACCAAGTATGTACAACTTAGTAAACATAGAATTTTCTAAGTCTTTACTCATGAGTATTGAAGTATATACTCCATCATAACCAAACACGAATAAAGCATGATTTCCATCTTCATTAAGTGTTTCATTTTTCGTTAAAATATCATCTTCTACCATGAATAATGTGCTAATCTTCACTTCTTCATCGCCTATTATAGGTTTAGCTACTGTACCATTAGGAAAAACAATTTCACTTCCATTATTAGCATATCTTACTACAAAAGAAGCATTGGTTTCATTATCAGGACTTTTAGTCAAAATCGTTTGATATAAAACAGGTAAATTTCCCCAATTAGTTACTAAATTTGTAATATTAGCTTGTTGTCGTCCTCCACTAAGGTTTTCCATTTGCGCTGGAGTATCAGACATTGCATAAGTATAAGGCTCACTTGTTCGTGATTCAAAGTCCCAATTTCCAAAGTAAGTCCACCAATAAGCTTTTCCGACCATATCTGCACTTGCTACAAATATCACAGGTCTTGGATTATCTGGATGAGAATAATTTAATACTTTATCTACTTGTGCTGTGGTTAAGTTGTATTCATTAGTCATTATTGCCCTAGCTTCTTCTTTTGGAAGAGGTAAAGTCTTTACAAGAATTTCAGCAGACTCACCACTACTATTTGTGTAATTCTCTAGAGTCAAAATAGCTTTATCACCTGATGTAGCTAACATTTCAAATATACCTGCTGATAATTCCATATCCGATGTTGTCATTGCTTTGCCAAGCCAATGCGCCCTATAACCAACTTGAGTACCACCATCAGCTGCAGTTTGTCTATTAGCAGCTATTTCAAAAAGATAACCATAATCCCACCAAGATATGATAACTGTATTATTCTCTGTGTTTTCTTTAACCCATGTCATTGAATCCCATAAAGAATCACTATGACCTGGAACGGTTTGAACAGAGGATTGATAAGCTCCTATAACAGTTGGAGAAATAACAGCTAAGGTGATAATAATCATAACAGCTGTTTTTTTAATTGTTGAGTTTGAAGAAATATTTTTAGTACCATATATCGCTATAGCTGCAAAGATTACAATAATCAAAAAGTATAGTATCAAAATCAAAAAGGGCTGTAAGTCCATCAAAAATTCTGGTATCATATAACCCATATTTACCAGAGTTTGAATTGGATAAACTGCTAAAAAAGCCCCAATAACCGATATGACAATTAAGGTTACATCATTGTCCACTTTGTTTTTAATATACATTACTGCATACCCAACAAATATTCCAGCAGCTAAGCTTGAAGGAATTACAAGTTGCAATATGAACCTTGAACCCTGAGAAATAGCTAATGCAGATAATCCTATCCATACAACAAATAAAGTTAAGTAAAGTAGAGTTTCACGCTTACTCTTATTTATTTGATCTACAGTTTTAAGACTACCTAAAGTAGAATCCATAAATGAGTTTCCATTATTCTCATTACCTAATTTAGATACTGCTTTTCTCTGATTTTTTGGAGGTTTCCCTGTTCCATTGTCAGTTCTAATAGATCGAAGAGTCCAAAGTCTTTGTGCAAAGAGGAATAGTATTGTTAAAACTCCGAAAAATACTACTATGCCCCCAATACCATTTATGACTCCTCCTGCACCAGACAAAAATGCTCCTTCCAGTCCTCCAGAGATAAGATTCATAAGTTGAAGTTCTCCAATAGATATCAGCACATTAGGATAGTCAGCTGTTGCCTGAATCGAAGATTGAAGTTGTGTTGCACCAGCTAAATCCATGAAAGCAGTAATGGTCTTTTCAAGGTTTCCAGTAATAGTTACAACAACAAAACCTACAATAGCTATTAAGAATATTGAAAATATTTCTCTTTGATTAATAAACCAATGTAACATATTAGGATAGTCTTTAATTGGTTTAATTAAATCTATTTTCATTAAGAATCCTATTATTAAATATACTATGACAAATAATACTAGAACAGCAGTAACAAAAGTATAACCTGTCCATGACAATGAAAATAGCAAAATACACACTAATGAAAGCAAAGCAAAGATTATCCTATATATTAATTTATCATTCCTTATACTCTCTATAAAGAATAAAACAATGAAAATAGGAAAGGTTATTTGGAACATATCTGTATCAAAAAAACCTGCAAAAGTATGCCCAAAGTAACTTGGAGCAAGGGATACAAGTAATGCTGCAGTGATTCCACCATAATCATTTGTAATCCTTCTAACAAATATATAAGCAGGTATAGCTGCAAGTGAAGCTATTATAGCTCCTGTCCAAAATGCAACTTCTCTTACAGACATGACCGAAAACATATTAGCCAAATAATGTAAAAAAGTCGTCGCATACATAATCATTGGTTCATATTCAACTGGGAGTCCATCTGGAGAAAAACGATGCATATCCCAAGGACCTCCATCCTGAATGGTATCTCCAAAATGACCATTATCTACATAGTTTTGTGTTAAACGTAAGTTAAAATATGAATCCATTTCACTAAAGTAAGGTAGACCATTAGAATCAATGAAAGTGTCTTTATATTCTTCTGAAACTATTGACAAATTATAAGCATTTGCCCGTAATAAGAATGCAAAAAAGACCAATATTAATACTATAGCTACCGACTTAAGTATTGTTAAAGTTTTCTTTTTATTCATAAAAAACCTCTTATTATTATTCATTAATTAGTAAAAAATACACATTTTATATCAATAATTATTTATTTAAAAATAATCTGAATTTTAAAATTTAATGCATAAAATCAATATTAAAACTATTATTGCATACTTTATAATTTAAAATTAATCAGATGAAATTAAAAAAATTAATAATTAAATAACCTTATACCTTTTTTTTAATTAATTTATTAATAAAAATTAATAATATTAAAAAATTAATATATTATAAAAAAAATATTTTTTAAAATTCAAATTGTTATCTATATCTCTTTTAATATTTATAAACTACATTTATATACTACATTATTTTTTATTTTTTCACTATTTTAAAAAAATTTTGAGTCAAGTTAAAGTTGTTTAAAATAAACTTAATAAATTGAAATTGATTAAAGCAAGATAATGAACTAGACTTTGCAAGTCATGGTTAATTATTAATCAATATTAAATAAGATGGATTTATAGTGCGTATGTCATATGTATTATAAATATATTTCTATCTTTATTATTATAAACTAAATGATAAAATGACAAAACAAATAAATTCAAAAAAAAAGCTCTGAAATAGCTATTTCTTCTTATTGGATATATTTTCAAGTTCATCTAACGAACAAGTAAATTTACATTTAGGAAATCCACTGCACCCCACAAAATCACCATATCTGCCTGATCTTTTTAATAAGTCATTGTCACATTCTGGACAAATTCCTACAATTTCAGGAGCAGCTGAGGCATTATTTTGTTTTCCACATTTTGGATCAAGACATGCATGTTGGCGAGGTTTGCCAAATGAAATCATAGCTAATCCACATTTTTCACAAGTTTTCTTTAAAATAGTAGCTCCTTTAGGTAAAGAGTACGAAACATTACAATCTGGATAACTAGAACAACCTACAAAATGGCTTTTATTTCTTGGTGAATACCTTGTAATAAGATCACCACCACAAGCACATTTTCCGATAATTCTACTTTCTTGATAAGCATCATAAAGTTTTTCACCAATTTTTGATTCATTCTTTTCAATATCACCAAGAATAGTTAATACTTCTTTTTTAGCTCCTTCAATAACTTTTTCCTTAGTTATTTTATCAGCCATTATACTTTCAAGGTCTTTTTCAAATTGACGAGTTAATTCTTCACTAGTTAAATTTTTACAGTGCTGCCTAAGGTTATCTATAATATTTTCTCCTAATTGATTAACTTCAATTTTTTTCCCAGAAATGTATTTTCTATCATATAACTTAGCTATTATATCTGCTCTTGTAGCTTTTGTTCCAAGTTCTCTTTTTTCTAATTCTTTTATAAGGGATGCTTCATTATATCGAGCAGGAGGTTTGGTTTCCTTTTCTTCAGATATTATTTCATTACATTTTAGAATATCTCCTTTTTTAATCTTTGGAAACTCGTCATCTTCAATTTTACGGAAAGGATAATGTTTTAACCATCCCATATATGAAACTCTTTTCCTTCTAAAAGAAAAATCTTCATTAGCTATTTTAAGCTCAGTTTTCATACTCTCCATTTTTGAATTTTCAGAAAAAACACTGATGAATCTATAAACAATTAATTCATAAACTTTAAGTTCATCTTTATCTAATTTTTTAGGAATGGTACCTGTTGGATGAATAGCTGGATGAGCAGCATCTTCTTTTTTACCTTCATTTGGTTTTAATGGTTTTGGAAGGGTGTCTATGTGTTCTTTGAAAGTGGCACTTTTAGATAACTCTTTAAAGATCTTTTTAAATTCTAAACTTTCAGGAAGTTTTTGAGATGATGTACGAGGATAAGAAGCATATCCTTCAGTATAAAGGTTTTGTGCTATAATTTGTGTTTTTTTAGGACTGAAACCAAAAACTCCATAGGATTCAGACTGAAGTCCTCCTAAGTTAAAAGGAATAGGAGGTTTTCTTGTAGTTTCTGTAACTTTTACATTAGAAACAAGTGCATCTTCACCTTTGCATTTTTCAAATATTTCTTCAGCTAATTTCTTGTCAAAAATCTTGCCTTTTTTATGGTCTGCAATTATTTCTCCTTCAAGAAGTGCCTTTATCATCCAGTATGGTTCTGGAACAAATTTTTTAATTAGTTTTTCCCTATCAACCAAAATAGCTAAACTCGGAGTTTGAACACGACCAGCAGACAATTTTAAAAACCTAGATTTAGCTTTTTTAACACTTTGCATTAAAGCTCTTGAAATATTAACCCCAAAAAAGTAGTCGAGTATGTGTCTAGCTATTCCACTATCTACCTGATGAATATCAACATCAATCATATTGTCATATGCTTTTAAAATATCTTTTTTTGTAAGTGTTGAAAATTTCATTCTAGTTGCATTGTCAGTTGAATTAGGACCACAAGCATATTTTAAAGCATTATAACCAATCAATGTTCCTTCAATATCGTAATCACATGCATGAATAAACTTATCAGCATTTTTAGAAAATTTTTTTATAGCATAAACATAATCTTTTACATATTTTTTGTTTTTATCCAATTCATATAGAGGTGCCCAATTTAAATCAAAAAATACTTTTTCTTTTGGATTTTTTGGAGTTAAAGAATATAAATGACCTACAGCAGATAAAATAGTTATTTTTTTTCCATCCTCTTCAATTTCCCAGTAAGCTACTTTTTTATTATATTTTTTCTTTTTTGCATTAGAAGATAAAGCCATAGCTATTTTTTCAGATGATTTTGGCTTCTCACAAACAATTACTTCATGCATAATATCACGGACTAGACTAATAATAAAAAAAAATGAAATTAAAAAATTTTGATATTCCTTTAAATCACATACAATGATAATTTTTTTAACTTTACAATATTAATTATCTTAAATTAACTTGATTTTATAAAAATACTATTAAAAGTATTATTTAAATTTTCCCTAATTTTGTACAGTAAATTCTATGAAGTTCTTAAAAAATAAATTTTTAGCTATTAAAATCTTAGATTTTATATGGATAAAAAATCTTCGATTTTCTAAGAATATGTTTCATGATTAAAATAATAGTGAATTTTAATTTATAAAAAGAATAAATGATACTTATTTAAAATATTTATAAAATAAGGTTTTACAAACTTTAATTTTCTTTTAATTAAGATTATTATTCTTTGTTGATTATTAAAACTAGAATAATTAATTTAAAGTTTTCTTGAATTTAGATGTTTTAAAATTTAATAAATTTATTAATATAGATTAATATTTATCATTCTTATTAAAATCTTTATTAAAACATTCATAATATTAAATATTATTTAAAAATTAATATAAATATCTTAATTATTAATTAAATAAAAATAATTCATTAATTACTAAAATTAGCTATTAATCTCAAATGAAAATTAAATATAAAAATTAAACCATTAAAGGTAAAATAAAAATTGAAAATCAATCTTTAAAATTAAAATAAACTATTAAAACAAAGATAAAATTCTTAAACGAGTTTAAACTATTATTAAATTAATATAAACTAAATTAAACATAGCTAAATTAATAAAAACTAAATTAATAATTAAAAATACAAATAATAAAAATTAAATATAATCATATTTAAAATGATAATGAAATGAAAAAGAAAAAATGCAAAAAGAGTAGGAAATAGAAAAAATAAGACAAATTATATATTGAATAGAAAAATAAGGATTATAAACCTTGATCGAATTATAAAAAAACTTAAAAATTGATGTAATTATGAGTAAATAGTTTAAAATTATTTATTTAACTTAAAATTCTGTGTAACAAATTATAATTAAAAATAAATAGCTATTATAAATTTTAATTCAAAAATAAACAATGTGAAAATTTGATTTTTATTAAAAATTTAAAAAATAGAAGATTCTTAGAGCTTAGAAAAATAAAAATTATCTAACATTTAAAAATAGGAGTTTTTTAAAGTTTAAAAACTTTTCTTATATCCTTATAGATTAAAATAGTTGAATATGAAAAAAATTTTTATTAAAAAAATAATTGTTTAAAATAGTAAAAAGAAATACTGAGGACAAATAAATAAAAAAATTTAAAATAGACAAGTATTATTAAAACAAACAATTATTAGCTAAAAAAAGAAAAAAATAAGGGATTATAAATCTTCCCTATAAAAACCATAAAATTCACTGCAATATCCACACATGGGATATTTATCATAATGATAATGACTATCATTATCTTCATTAATATTAAATTTTACACCACAAATATAACATATTTCAATTTTTTCATTTTCTGCCTTTTTTTGATTGGGAAACTTATCTTTTATAATTTCATTCTTCATTACCACACCATGAAAAAAATGAGCTATTTGAATTAGTTAATTAATTCCGAATAGTTTAAAAAATTTATGAAAAGGAGCATTTTAAATTAGATGTAAAATTCAAAATTAAAGTGGAAATAGCTGATTAATTATAATTAAGTAGTTATAAATAATAAAAACTTCATTTTAAAACTTATAAAAAAAAATAAAATCTTTATAAAAAATAAAAACCTCATTTTAAAACTTATAAAAAAAAATAAAATTTTTATAAAAAATAAAATAATTTTATTATTTTAACTAACTAATATCGTGCTTTTGTAAAAGTAAAAGCTCTTCGGTAGTAAGTTTTTTACCTTTCTTAAATTTATCAAAGATATCTTCAGCTCTTTCTTTTTCTTCACGATTTTTCTTATTGCTAGATTGTTTTTCAGTTCTTCTTCTTCTGGATTTACCAGAACCAAGTTTCTTATTGATTTGATGAATTTCACTTAAAACCGTTTTAAACTCTTCATGTTTAGCAGATGCAGATTTTCTAGCCGCTATAAACAATTTATGAGCTTCATCAGCATTAGTTCTAATTTCATCAGTTTTTCTGAAATAATTAAGCATGTTTTCATGTGCTTCTTGAGCCTTTTCTGAAAGATCAACTACAACAAGGTGATGTTCTTCAGAGGTTTTCTTAAGTTTTTGAGCTTCTTCTTTGAGGTGATCATCTTCATTTATTTCACTTAGCTCTTTTCTAAGATCGTTGGCATTTTTAACAAGTTGGTTTTCTTTTTTAATATCTAAAACACGAGTTTCGATAATTTTATCAATTTTTTTAATCTCGTTCTCAAGTTTTAGCTTATCTCTTCTTCCAGAAGACCATTCGAGATTTTTAAGCTCTTCATTAACTTTATCACGTAATTTTTTATTTTCTTCAACTTCTTTGTTGATTTCATTACGATTATCCCTAAATTCAATAGCTAATTTCAAGTTTTCCTTTAAAGAATCATTGAATTCATCCCGAATTTTACGTTGTTCTTTAGCTTGATTATTAAATCCTTCTCTTTCCTCAGCTATTTTAGCTATTAAAGCTTCTTTTTCATCTTTTTGTTTTCTAACACCTTCAGGAGTATCAGCAACTTTAAATGAAGTTTTAGGAAGTTTTTTTGTCTTATTATCTGATGAACCTTTGGAACTTTCAGCAGCTTTCGCTTCATCCTTAGAAACATTAGTTTTATCATTTGTAGATTCTGTTTTTTCTTTTTTTCCATCTGCAACAGCTTCTGATTTTGTTTCAGTAGCTTCACTTTTTTTATCAGCAGCTACCTCAGCAGTATCACTATCCTCAGACTCAGAATCCTCAACAACAACATCCACCTCAGCAGCTACCTCAACAGTATCACTATCCTCAGACCCAAGATCCTCAACACCTTCATCAGCTTCAGTAACATCATCTTCCTCATCAGTAGCTATATCTTCAGACTCAGAATCCTCAACAACAACATCCACCTCAGCAACAGCTACCTCAGCAGTATCACTATCCTCAGACTCAAGATCTTCAACACCTTCATCAGCTTCAGTAACATCTTCCTCATCAGTAGCTATATCTTCAGACTCAGAATCCTCAACAACATCACCCACCTCAGCAGCAGCACCTTCAGACTCAGAATCCTCAACAACTTCATCCACCTCAGCAACAGCTACCTCAGCAGTATCACTGTCCTCAGACTCACGATCCTCAACATCTTCATCAGCTTCAGTAACATCATCTTCCTCATCAGTAGCTATATCTTCAGATTCAAGATCCTCAACATCTTCATCAGCTTCAGTAACATCATCTTCCTCATCAGTAGCTAACTCATCAGGAGCCACAT
>WRMT01000107.1 GCA_009777005.1 Methanobrevibacter sp.
GGATTAGTTTTATCCCAGTCCCATTTATCATAGATATAAAGACCTTCAAATAATTTTTTATTTCCCTTAAATAACTCTTCCATCGTGCTAACAAGCAGTGATTTGCCAAATCTTCGTGGTCTAGATAAAAAATATGATTCTCCATTGTTTATCATTTCATGAAGTTTTTGTGTTTTATCCACATAAACATAATCTCCATCTATTATTTTAGAGAAAGTTGAAACACCAATAGCTAATTTTTTCATCACAAATCCCTCTTTTTCACTAATTTTTTATTATTCTATCTAAAATGATGATTTTAATCAAACTTTGTTTTTTTATTATACTTCTATAAATAAAATATTAAAGCTATTACTATTAACTTTTTTTTCAAAAGCTTATAAATTTTTTCAATAGCTAAAATCTGTTCTTTTCAATTTTTTAGTTTGTTTGCACATACAAAGGCAAAAATAGCTACTATTGCTACAAAAAAAAGTATGCTATGCTAAAATTTTAACCGTGAGTGAGAACTTATGTGTGGCACTGCCAAATTTCACTGGTTTCGGGCATTAGACTTTTGTGAAAAAATCGTTAAGTTTACTCTAACTTACAATTTACAGATCTTTTGAATTGTTCCAACCAGTTGATTTTGGCAGTGCCTTATGTGTTAAGGACTAAGAAAATTTACAATGTTTTCTGGTTCAATAACATTTATATATAGAGGGAAACAATAATTTTTAATATAATAAAAAATTTAGGAGGATAAAAATTATGGCAACACCAATAGCCCCAATACCTACTTTACATGGCAAGGATGCGAATGAATTTGTGGAAAAAATGTTTGAGCCTCCTTCTGAAGAAGAAATAGCTTTTATAAAAGAAATCATAGAGATGTTTAAGGATCACGATCCATATGTTGGAGAAGATGATTTTTAAATTTATATAAATCCATAAACATAGGTACAGTCATCTTATATGCAGCTTGAGGATTCCTTTTCTGAGCTGTTTCAAATTTTTTAAATTCTTTTTTTAATTTATCGTTACTAAAACTGTCTTTGCAATAATTTTTTTTATAAAATTTATAGCTGGATACATATGTATCGACAGTTATAAACCTAAATCCTATTTCTTTTGATAAATTAATGCTTTTACTAATTATCCATTTGAATAAGTATGTTCCTATTCCCTTACTTTTATATGATGAAGACACTCCTAATCTTCCTATTTTTAGAGCAGGAAATTCCTTATAATTAACCTTGTTTTTAAATTTTTCTTTGTATTGATCTTCTAAATCTTTAATTTTAATTTTATCAGTAGATAAAGTGAAGAATCCTATTATTTCATCATTGTAACTAGCTAAATAGGTACTATTTAACATCCATTCTTTTTGTTTAATTGAATCTTCTTTTAAAAATTCGTTTAAATCATCATGTTCACAATCGAATGAAGTCAAGTTCTTTCAATCCCTTATGTAGTCCGATTGTGATTTTTTTGTGGTCAATAGTTGTCATTATGTATTATTTTTTTTATAAATTATTTATATGTTTTTTGTTTTGAAAATATCATTTTGTTGGTTTTTTAAACTTTTTAATTTTTTTTATTTATTAAAGCTATCTTGATGATAATATTTTTATAAAAATCATGAACTGACTACCAGAATATTAATTTTAAATAAAATCATATCAAAAGAAATACTTGAGGACTTATAAAATTTATATAAAAGAGTTGTTGAAATATTAGAAATCTCTCACTTTTTAAAAAATTAACTCATTTTCACAAGCTTATAAATTTTGTTCAATAGCTAAAATCTGTTCTTCCCTATTTTTTAGTTTGCTTGCACATACAAAGGCAAAAATAGCTACTATAGCTACAAAAAGGTACGCTGTCTTATAACCTAACAATATCTCTCCAAATGAAGCAATTATAGCTCCAATTAAAGCACCACCTATAAGTTGCCCTCCACTTGCTAAAAAATTCACCAGAGCTTGTCCTGATCCTCTCTCTCCAGCTTGTGTTTCAGATAAAATAATGTATCTTAGAGGAGAGCCAACAATAGCTATCAGCCCATAGCTAGTTAATATTTCAGAGATTATAAATAAATAAAAGTTTCCTGAAAATAATCCCATGAGTATCAGTCCAAAAGTCGCGGAAATGGTTCCACTTATGATTATAATCTTTGAACCTATTTTATCAAGTAGTCTTCCCAGTATTGGTGCAGATATGGTGGTGGTTATAACATATGGAATCATCATTAAACTAGCTTCTTGTGAATTTAAAAACAAAGCAACAATAGCTAAACTTGGAATAAATATTACTACTGGATGAATTAAGCCATAGCTAAAAGATAAAGCACTAGCTAGTTTTATTTCTTTACTTTTAAATAAATGTATAGGTATTATAGGTTCTTTAACTCTTTTTTCAATTTTTAAAATGAGTGGAATTAAAATAAAAGCTATAGCTAAAAATGGCATTACTTCTAATGAAAAAAAGCTTTCTACAAATCTTGAGGAATCTATCTGATTTATACCATAAGCTAAACTTGACACCAAAATAGCTAATATTCCAAGCCCTAGCCAATCCATTTTGATATGGCTTTCAAAATGAGTTTTTGGAAGTAATTTCATTGATGCAAGAATTATTATTGTAGCTATTGGTAAATTTATAATAAATAACCATTGCCATCCAAAACCAAGTAATAATGCTCCAAAAAGAGGAGCACAAATAGCTGAAATACCATAAACTGATCCAACCATTCCAAGAGCCCATCCTCTATTTTCTATTGGGAAGTAATCTCCTATAAATGCAGAAGCTACGGGATATATTCCTCCTGCTCCTAAACCTTGTATTGCCCTTCCAACTAAGACTATTTCAAATGATGCTGAAGTTGCAATCATAAATGATCCAATTGCAAAAATAGCTATATCTAAGATATATAATCTACGCCGTCCATAATAATCAGATAATTTAGCCATTATTGGCAAACCAAGCATAAAAAATAGTATAAATCCCGTATACATCCATGAAGATAATCTTGATGTGATAAAGAAGGTTTGCTCAATAGCTGGAAGTGCGGGTCCTATTATTCCAATATCCATTGAACCCATAAATGTTCCAGCTAAAAATAAAGCTAATATTAAGTTTCTATCTTTTTTACTAAGATTATTTTTTATCAATTTTTTCTCCTAGCGAATCTGTTTTTATTTGTGTAAATTTCATATCTTAAAAAAATAGATATATGATATATATTTCTTATTTGTAATTTATTTTTCTTAATAATTATATATATTTCTCAATTATAATTTATTTTTCTCATTAAAACATACTTTTCAATGAAAATATTTAATAATAGCTAAATTTTGAGTATCAAAATTATAAAATAAAAATTATAATCAGTATTTTAAAAAAATAATTACTAAAAGGATTATGACTCTGAATAAATAAAAAAAAAAATAAAAATTATAAAAAAAATTAATTTAAATTGGATTATTCAATTTCACAAATACAAGCTTGAATTCTTTCTAATTCTCCATCTTTAGCTATAAACACTTCTTTAACATTAAATTTCTTTATAACATCTAAAATATAAAATCCAAGAATACTTGTATCAACAATAACTTGAATATAATCTCTTTTATCAAATAAGGGATCTAATACATTAGCTATTTCTTCATAAATCTTTTCTGTTTCATCTTCCAAAGCTATGTCGTATTTTATCACAGGAATCTTATTATTTAGTTGCCATAATTTTTTCACTTTTTCAGGCTTTAAAAAGATTATTTCTTTAATATCTCTTTTTCCAGTATAATTTTTAGAAATTTCAAAGCTTTTAGTAATTGTTTCATTATTAAAACTTTCATCTGTTACATTAGTAGCTAAAATTACCATCAAATCACTTTTTCTACTATTTAATTTCTTTCCCTATGAGCGTGTTTATTGTTTTAACATTAAATCCATTACAGTAAAAGGTTTATCTTTAGCTTTTTTAACTTGTCCTCCTAACATTGGAGGAATAGCTGATTTTAAAAATTCTTTGTTTGCTCTTTGACTCACTTCTTTAAAAATCATTTTATAAGCAGTACATTGAGGATCAACAGCTTTAGAACTTCCAGTACCTACAATTGCATTATATGGACATCCTCCTCTACAGAATTTTATATAGTTACAATCTGCACAGTTTTCATCAACAAAATTTTTAAATTCCTCTAGCTTTTTCCAAGGTTCAGTTTTAATTATATCTTCCATACTTGGTCTTTCAAAAACATTACCCATTACATACTCTTCCATTCCAACAAATCTGTAACATGGATATATCTTACCATCATGACCAATAGCTAAGGTGTCTCCCATACAATCTGCAAAGGTACACAATGTTCCTCGACGTAAGAATGTGCTTTTACAAATATGATCAAAATCTTTTATTTCGATTTTGTCTAAATCATAAAGATATTTATCTAATAAATCAATAAGTAGCTGACCATGATCTTCATCAGCTAATGCCCAAGGGTCAGCATTATCTGCTCTTAGGGAAGGTAAAGCCGCATGAAGTTTCATATTAAAACCATTTTTTATGAAAAAATCATAGATTTCATCTTTATAATCTTTGGAATATGATGTAAATGTACAAATAAAGCTCACATTAACTCCATTTTCACTAGCTATTTTATATGATTCCATGGTTTTATCAAAATAACCTTCTCCTCTTTGATGATCATTGATTTCTTTTGGTCCATCGATACTTGTACTAATAGCTATTCCATATTCTGCAAATAGTTTAGCTAATTTTTCATCTAATAACCATAAATTACTTTGCAAGGAAAAACCAGCTTCTTTATGGGTTTCTGAATTTTTTAGTAATGGTAATGCTTTTTTATAAAAATCATATCCTGCTATTAAAGGTTCTCCTCCATGGAAAGTAAAGTGAATATAATCATCTCTAAATCCATCTAGCCATTTAACAATTTCTTTGACTATTTTAATATCCATTACTCCAGATCCTTTCTTTGATCCCCAGCAGTAGCTACAGTTAGAAGGACAATCTAAAGTTGGAATTATCATTATATGAAATGTCATAGTTTCCCATAATTATTTTTAGCTATTAATTAAATTACATTTCCCTTAATTATATTTCCCTGACTTTTTAATCTTTATCTTCTCCTGTTTCAAAGATATGACCACATTTATCACATACAATAGCTTTTAATTCTGCATGAGCTTTTTGTTCATCTAACATTTTCCTTTGAGCAGTTTTATCTTGAGATCCACATTTAGGACATTTAGCTAAGATTTCTTCCATTTTCATAGTTAATATTATGTAATTTATAATTTAAATATAACATGAAAATTAAGTTGAGATTAATTAAGTTTTAAAATTAATGTTGAGATTTTAAGTGTTTTGAAAATGTTGATATTTATTAAGTTTTACAAAATATCTGAAATATAAATTACTTGTTAAAATTTTTTGAATTTTAGATGTGATTATTTTTTTTTGCTTTGTTTTAAATATTATTAATTAGATTTTAAAGTCTTTAATCTATTTATATTAAAAAATATAATATATTATAAAAATAATTATTAGAGTATTTAAAAAATTAAAATATCACAATAAAGAAAAACTTAGTTTTTCTAAAAATGTAAAAAAAATTTCATTTAAAATATATTAAATAGTAATAACTATTTTTAAAGAATGATTTCAAGTTTATTTATATTATATTAATTTTTTTAAAAAAGAATAAATACATGATTTTTACTTAATTAAAAGGATTATTGGAGAATGAATGCTTATGGATAAAATAATTTTAGGTCTTCCAAAAGGAAGTTTAAATAATGTAAATAGGGGAAATACTTACCAATTATTTGTTGATGCAGGTTATGAAGTAATAGGTTATGAACCAGGTAATGAATCTTATGAAATTAACATAGCTAATGACGATGAAATAAAAGCATTTATTACACGTCCTCAAAGTACACCTGTTGAATTAAACAGAAAAATGTTGGATATAGCTATTGTTGGAGAAGACTGGGTTAAAGAAGAGTCTGTAAATAATGATAATGATATTAGGAAAATTGGTGATTTAGACTATGGTCAAACTCGTTTAATTGTAGCTGTTCCAAATGATTCTCCTTATTCTTCTTTATCTGAATTTTTTAAAGGTAATAAAGATAGAAATACTCCTATTTTATGTTTTACTGAGTATCCAAATCTTACAAGACAACTTATAATGGAGAATGATGGCTATAAGGAAATATTTGGAGATTCAATTCCTTTAGTTCAAGTTAGAGGCATTGTTGATGGAGATAATCATAATGTCCAAATCATTAACTCTGATGGAGCTACTGAAGTGTATATTGCAAAAGGTGCAGATTTAATTGTGGATAACACTCAAACAGGCAATAGCTTAAAAAAAGCTGGACTTATCGAACTTGAAACAATTATGCACTCTTCAGCTGGATTGTATGCAGGACCCTCTTGTAATGAGGAAAAGATGAAAAAAGCTAAAATGATTTTTGATCAGTTATATGGTGCAATAACAGCTAGAAAAAATTTTGATGTGAAATTCAACATTAAAAATGAAATAGCTAAGGAAGTATGTGATTTTTTAGTTGTAAATGATTATTGTTCTGATGAGCCAACAGTTAACACAGGTAGCCAATTTTCTCAAATAAATGTTTTAATTCCTAAAAACAGGTTTCCTGAAATGTTAAATGGAATAAAAAAATTCAATGCTTCATCTATTGCTAGGAATGATGTAAAACAATTTGTTAAATAGTGGAAATAGCTATTGTTATTGTTTTTTTCCCTATTGAATTATTTTGATAATTTTGTTTTGAATGTAAAATTATTTTTATTCTTTTTATCTTTTTATGGGTAGAATTATTTTAATAATTTTATTTTGAATATAAAATTATTTTTATTCTTTTTATCTTTTTATGGGTAGAATTGTTTTGATTATTTATTTTTGAATATAGAATTATTTTTATTCTTTTTATGGGTAGAATTGTTTTGATTATTTATTTTTGAATGTAGAATTATTTTTATTCTTTTTATGGGTAGAATTGTTTTGATTATTTATTAAAATTTTTTTTAATATTTATTATCTTTCTTTATTTTTATATATTCTCCAAATTTTTTTATAAAAAGTGTTTAATGGTAATTATTCAGTGATTATAGCTATTAATTTTTATTTTTCTATATTTTTTCCTTATTTAACTAACTTTGTATCTTATTTTTTAATAAAACAATAATTATTTATATTATTATGAAAATAGTTTATAATGAATAATAATTATAAATAGTACTATTTATTTTTATTAAAAATGTTTTTAAGTAAAATTATATATTAAAATCAGTTATGATAATAAATAACCTTTTTATTATGAAAAAAATCTTTTTTAATAATAATTAATCCTTTGGGTAAATACTTTTTTTTCACAATGAATTTTTCATATAATGATGGTATTGATAATATAGGTGGCTAAGATGCTAACATCTGTTCAAAAGGAAATTTTACAAACACTAACAAACTTGTATCAGAGTTCTAATGGGAAGTCTATAAAGGGAGAAGACATAGCTGAAGTCATGGGTAGAAATCCAGGAACAATTAGGAATCAAATGCAGGCACTAACTAGTTTAAACTTGGTTAAAGGAGTTCCTGGTCCAAGAGGAGGATATAAACCTACTATAGAGGCATACCATACTTTAAATATTCCTGTAACTGAAGGTGAATCAAAAGTCCCAATGTTTAAGGATGGAAAAGAGATTAAAGATCTTTCAGTAGCTAGGATAGAATTTACAAGTATACCTAATCCTGGTGAATGTGAAGCTGTTATTAAAGTATTAGGAAATATTAAAAACTTAGATTTAGGTGACACAATTCGAATTGGTCCTACTCCCGTCAATAACTTAGGAATTATAGGTGAAATTGTTGGTAGAGATGACATGGACAATATTTTACTTTTAGATACTAGTACGATTAGAAGTATTCCTAAAAAAACAGTGTTAGATGTAGCTACTTTGGATTTAATTGTTTTAAGTCCTAATGATTCTATTAGGGAGGCATCTAAAATATTATCAAATAAATTTGTTGATGGTGCTCCAATTATTGAAAATAAGAATGTTGTTGGTATTATAACTCTTCATGATATTGTAAAAGCACTAGCCGAATCAAAAGAAAATGGAAAAGTTTCTGATATCATGGAAACCAATGTAGTTGCTGTTAATCAGGATGTAAAAATAGCTAATGCTATTGAAGTCATGTACAATGAAAATGTTGGTAAATTAATTGTGGAAAATCATGAAAATGTTCCAATTGGAATAATTACTAGGACAGATATTGTTGATACTATAACTAGTATGGATAAGTTTCCTGTTAAGAAAAATAGCTAATCAATAGATTGTTATATCATTCATTATATTATTATAATATTATTTATCCTATTGTGAAATATTAATTAGGATATTTATTTATAATTTTTATTTAATTATTATTAATTATATTATTATTATGTTTTTAATAAAAGTGATTTTTATGGATAATATTGATATTGTGGAGAAAAAAATAATTGAAATTTTGGAAAAAAACCAAATCAATCCAATTATCTCTGGAAACCCTTTTCTTCTTGGAACAATAAGAATTTATGAAGAGGAAAAGCTATTAAATATTTTAAATGAATTAAAGTTTCTTTTTGAAAAGTATAAATCATATGATTTATATTCATCTCATGTTAGTTCTTGTTGTGCTCCTTCTTATGAAGAAATTAGATATAAGGTTGAAATTTAATATTTAGCTAGTTATACTCTGTTACATAAAAGGATTTAATTTAAAAATGAAAAATTATTTCTTTGTTATAAATGTATTAGCTTTTTACGCTGTTTTTTTATAACTATGTGGGATATAAGTTGTATATTTCTTATTAAAAATAGATTTTTTAAAAAATTTTCTTTTCTTGATTGAAATACTTTAAGTTCACTTCTTATTAGTTATTTTAAGCTTTAATTATTGTAAATATATTCATAGTAATTTTTATACATTATTTTCCTTTTTAGAATTAAAAATATTTTGCATTGTTTTTTTAGATTTAATTTAAATAATTTTAGTATAAAATAATATTTTTAAATAAATAATTTTTATTAG
>WRMT01000108.1 GCA_009777005.1 Methanobrevibacter sp.
CTTTTTATATTAATATCCTATTTTATTACTTATTATATTAATAGCTTATTATATTCATATTCTATAACAAACTCTTAAATAATATCATTTAAATTTAATTTAAAAAAATTAATATTAATATTTTATTATGATAAATAAAACTTCAAATTACAATTAGATAGGATTAATATAATAATCAACTATCATTCTTATAATCATAATTACTATTTCTTTTAAATTTTTTTAAATCATATACAATTCATTATGTACTATGTCTAATTCTACGATTGTTAAATTTTACCATGTCTAATGTTAAATCTAATGCCTATGATAAGTATTTTTTTATCTCTTATTTTTTTATTTACTTTTATATGTTTATAATTTTTGTATTTTTTAAAAAGATTATAAACAAAAAAGATGAGTCATTTTAAAAAGATATTATTTATATTATGTTGTCTTTTAGCTAATAATTTAGCCCGTTCAATATTGTGACCATTTTTACCAATAGCTATCTTCTTGTTAGTATTATCAGTAACTACAGTAGCTATTTTTTCCTTATTTTCTTTCTGAAGAACTTTAATACTGTTAACTTTAGCTGGTGCCATGAGGTTTTTAATAAATTCAGTTGTATCTTCTGAATGCTCAATAATTTCAACACCTTTATCAACAGCTTTCTGGACCTTAGTCACAGTAGCTCCTTTTTTGCCAATAGCTAATCCCATATCTCCATTTTTAACAACAAACGTTATTTTACCATTATCTTCATCTATAATACAATCTTTAACCATTGCACCAGTCATACTCTCAAAAAGAGCTATATACCTTATTTCATTTGCATTAAATTTAATAGACAAAAAATCTACCCCATTGTTTCTAATATAGTAGAATCTCCTGGATCGTTTATAACTAAAGTAGCCACAGTAAAAGGTTTACCGCAAACAGATCCCAATTCTACACTTGTACCTTTATAAGTGTAAAATGGAATGTCTGAAAGTTTACAATAGTACTTTACGTCTTCTAATATGTTTTTAGGGCTATTTTCAGCAACAATTACAAGTTGACCTTTCCCTAATTTCAAAGATTGAATTGATTTTTCAGAGCCTAAAGTGACATCACCTGTGTCAACAGCTACTCTAATACCTCTATCTACGTCCATCATCTGCCTCCTTTACCTTTATTAGGTTTCATTACAACACCAACAGAACCTGTACCCAGGGGTATTGGTTGTCCAATAATAATATTTTCAATTATTCCAGTTAATTTATCAACTTCTCCTCTAATACTAGCACGAAGAAGATGTTTACCAGTTTCTTCAAAAGCTGCACGAGCAAGAACACTTGATTTTTCACCACTAATACCATGTCTACCAATTGACCTTACAGATCCATCAACAGTCATCATATCAGCAACAAGCATTATATGTCTTACATCAACAGTAAGCCCTTGTTCATCAAGAGTACGAAGTGCTTCATTTATTATAGCATTACGAGCTGCTTCAACACCTAATACTGTCTCAATTTCATAAATATCATTAGTTGAAGTTCTAACTTTATTAATACCATCAATTTTAAGAACCGCACCAAGGTTTGAACCTTCAGTATGAATAATCCACTCGTCTTCTTTCCTAATAATGACTTTTCCAATGTTTTTAACACCACTGACTTGTAAATCACGAACCTTATCAGCAAGAAGTCTGAGTTCTCGTATATTGGATTTTACTGGTTCAAAACTTAGTACCTTATCTTTTATATTTACTCTTTTAAAAGCTTTTTCAATATTCAATATAATATCATCAAAGTCAAGAATTTTATCCTCAATCTTTTTCTCATCAAGTACTGCTTCAATTTTCATATCTGCATAATTAATATAGAAATCCTTGAGAATATCATTAACTGTACTTTTACCAATATAATTAGCTATCTTTTTAACAAATATTTCATCATCTTTTTTGTCTTCTTCAAAATAAATAGCCATTGTAGGAGTGGAAATCTTTTTTCTTGCATCAACAATTTCAATCAGTCGCGGTAGCCCCAAAGTAACATTTAGCTCAGCAACCCCTGCATAGTGAAAAGTACGCATGGTCATCTGAGTACCTGGTTCACCGACAGATTGAGCAGCTACTGTACCTACAGCCTCCCCAGCTTCAACTTTAGCTCGTTCATAGGCATTTTTAACCTTAGCAGTTAGTCTTTCCAATTCATTATCAGTTAATTCACGCCGAATGTAAGCATCAGCTAGGTCATGAATGTAACTTTCAGGAAATTCTGCTTTTTTCTTTTTAGCTACTCTTTCCACTTTTTCAATAATTTTTTGATCAATCTCATCCACCATCATAAACCACAACCAATAGCTATTTTTTAATCCTCATCTCATCAATGATTTTATCCAAATCAGCAGCTTTACCATAGTCACTTTTAGCAGGATCTACCCCATCTTCACCAAACATAGTTTGAATAACCATTCCTCTATTATCTGTGACTAAACCATTTTCTTTTACATTTAGATCTTGAAGTGCATTAACAAGACGTCTTTGCATATATCCACTTTGAGCAGTACGAATAGCTGTATCAACAAGCCCTTCTCTTCCACCCATCGCATGGAAAAAGAATTCTATTGGATCTAACCCTTCTTTATAACTAGAATGTACAAAACCACGTGCTTTTGCACCTAATTCATTTTTTCTAAAATGAGGTAAAGTTCTCTCATTATATCCCCTATCAATTCTTCCACCACGAACAGATTGTTGTCCAACACAAGCAGTAATCTGAGTAAGATTAAGCATAGAAGCTCTTGCACCAGTAGTTGCCATTATGACCGAATGATTTTCCATTCCAAAGTAGCTTTCAGCTATTTCTCCTGATTTGTCCCTTGCTTCACCAAGAACTTGCATGATTTTCATTTCAAGAGTTTCTTCTAAACTTCTTCCAGGTAATGCCTCTAATTCATCATTTTCATAAGCTTCAACAAGTTTATCCACTTTTTCCTCAGCACTATCAAGATGTGCTTCTATTCTTTGTTTAGCTTCTTCAGGTATTTCTTCATCATTAGTACTTGTAGTAATTCCTGCTTTCATAATTCCAGAAATAGCTAAATTAGTAGAAGAATCTAAAAATTTCCTTGCTTCATCAGGACCATATTCTTTCATTATTTGATCTAATATTTTTCCTGAAAATGAACCAAATGCTTTCTCATCAACTGAACCTGTAACAAGCTGTCCCTCTTCTACAATAACAAAAGCATCAAATTCACAATCTCTTAACATACATTCATCACATTTTCTACAAATCTCACCTTTATAAGTGATATTAAGTTTATCAGGTAAAAGTAAGCTAAAAAGTTCTTTTCCAGTCCAATCTTTATTTTTTCGTTTAGGTAATGGAATTTTAGCTTTTCTTAATATTTGGAAAGCTTGTTCTTCAGTGAATGTTGATTCTTTCCTAGTTAAAAGATATCCTCCAGAAATATGATCATGTATAGCTCCAATTATTGGACCTCCAAATCTTGGAGAGAGAATATGTTCTTGAACTCTCATTAAAGATTTAGCTTCAGCTCTAGATTCATCTGTCTGAAATATATGCATATTCATTTCGTCTCCATCGAAATCTGCATTGTATGGAGGACAAACACATAGGTTAAGTCTAAATGTTTTATAAGGAAGAACTCTAACTTCATGAGCCATCATTGACATCCTATGAAGTGATGGTTGACGATTAAACAGTACAATATCACCATTTTTTAGATGTCTCTCAACAATATATCCTGGTTCTAGTTTTTCCAAAATAGCTTCTTTAGTTTCATCATAAACTCTTATTTTTCTCCCATCTAACCGAATAACATAGTTAGCACCAGGATGAATATCAGATCCATTGTTAATATATTCTCTAATCTCATCAATGTTCCATTCATTAACATGTACAGGAACTGTAACCTCTTTAGCTATCATCTCAGGAACACCAACTTCATTAATACTAATATTAGGATCTGGTGAAATAACTGTACGTGCAGAGAAGTTAACCCTTTTACCTGAAAGATTGCTTCTGAAACGTCCTTCTTTTCCTTTAAGTCTCTGAGCTAAAGTTTTAAGTGGTCTTCCTGACCTATGTCTTGCTGGAGGAACACCTGATGCCTCATTATCAAAATAAGTTGTAACATGATATTGTAAAAGTTCCCAAAGATCTTCTACAATAAGTTGAGGAGCTCCAGCTTCCATATTTTCAATTAATCGCTGATTAATACGGAGAATATCTACAAGTTTATGAGTTAAATCATCTTCAGATCTTTCTCCAGTCTCTAAAGTAATTGAAGGTCTTACAGTAACAGGAGGAACAGGTAAAACTGTTAAAACCATCCATTCGGGACGTGCAACTTTGGGATTAACTCCTAATACAAATGCATCATCATCTGTAATTTTTTCTAATTTTTCTCTAACTTCACTAGGAGTTAATTTATAATCCCCTTCAATAATAGAAATTGGTTTATCAATTTTAATATCTTCTTGTTCCACCTCACAATGAGGACATTTATCCTTACGAGCTACATTATAAATATCTTTAATTATATCATTTAAGCTATCTTCATTACTCATTAAAGTTTCAATTTTACTCCTATATTCTTCAATTTCAATATTGTTTAAAAGAATACGCCCACAGGAATTACATGTAGATCGTAAAATTTTATGGATAGTATCACCAAAACCAACATGGATAACTGGTCTTGCTAAGTTTATACTACCAAAATGCCCTTGACAATCTCCTCCTTTAGAACCACAAGCCCTGCACCTTAAACTCGGGTCAATAACTCCTAAATGAGGATCCATCAATCCATTTTCAATTGGATATCCATCTTCATCATATGTATCTGGAGTTTCAATCTTAGTTACAGACATCTTTCTTATATCTTCTGGTGACATTAAACCAAAATTAATTTGAGAAATCTGTTTTATAATTCCTTTCAAATTATTTGCTCCTTCTATTTTTGTCCCTAATTACTCAATATATTCCTAATTAACCAATATAATAAGAATAAATAATTATAATATCAATTAAATCATATCATCAAATTTAAACTTAATCTACAAATTTAAACCTAATCCACAAAATTAAGCTTTACCTCAAATTTAAACCTAATCCACAAAATTAAGCTTTGTCTTCAAGCACTAGTTTTGGGAATATACATAAACTCTTTAACTCATCAAGTAATAATTTAAATGCATAGGAAATTTCTACTGGGTATGAATCAACATCTCCACATATTGGACAATATTTCTTATCTCTTATTCTATCATAAACCGAAACCATACCACAGTCACCACAAACAATAGCTTCATATTTATCCGATTCATCTAAAAGTCTTTCTTTCAATGCAAGTGCTGCTCCATGAGCAATGAGACAATCCCTTTCCATTTCTCCAAATCTTAAACCACCTTCACGAGCTCTACCTTCAGTAGGTTGTCTTGTGAGCACTTGTACTGGACCTCTTGAACGAGCATAAACTTTATCCGCAGTCATATGATGTAATTTCTGATAATAAGCCACTCCAACAAATATTTCAGCTTCTATTCTCTCACCAGTTATTCCATTATAAAGAGATTCACATCCAGCTGATTCAAATCCACTTTCTTTAAGATATTCTTTAATTTCATTTTCTAAATCATCATTAAATGGAGTTCCATCCACACGTTTTCCCATCATACATCCTGCTTTACCAGAAACCATTTCAAGTACCTGACCAACAGACATCCTAGAAGGTATAGCATGAGGATTAACAATTAAATCTGGGACAACACCATCTTCTGTAAATGGAGCATCTTCTTGAGATAATATAAGACCTACAACACCTTTTTGTCCATGTCTTGATGCGAATTTATCTCCAAATTCAGGTTGCCTTGTATCTCTTACTCTAATTTTAGTTAATTTACTTCCTTCAACAGTTTCTGTAAGAAGAACAGCATCGACAACACCTCTCTCACCATGTCTTACTGTAACTGAAGTTTCTCTTCTTCTCTCAGCTACAGCTCCAAATTCATCAATTTCTTCTAAGAAACGTGGTGGAGAAGTTTTTCCAATGAGAACATCTCCTGATTCCACATAAGATTCAGGATTAACCACGCCATCATCGTCTAAATGCCTATACACTTCTTCTGAACGATATCCTCTAACTCCTTTTTCTGGAATTTCAAATTTATCCTCTTGACCACCAGGATATCTTCTTTCAGATGCTTCATAAGATCTAAAAAATGAAGAACGAGACATTCCTCTTTCAAGTGATGATTTATTCAAAATTAAAGCATCCTCCATATTATATCCTTCAAAAGACATAACAGCTACCACAAAATTCTGACCAGAAGGACGTTTATCATAATTTGTTGCATCAATAATACGTGTTTTAACAATAGGTGTTTGAGGATGATGTAGGAGGTGTGCTCTTGTATCAGTACGCAAGGCATAATTAGAAACATAAAGACCTAAAGCCTGTTTTGTCATACCTGCTTCCATAGTGTTTCTTGGAGAAGAATTATGATCTGAAAATGGAATTATTCCTGCACAAATTCCAAGCATTGTAGAAGGATCAATTTCTAAATGAGTGTGATCTTCATTTAAATAATTCAACCCCATAGCTATATATGAATTCTCTTCTTCTTCAGCATCTAAATATTCAATTATCCCTAATTTTACAAGATCATCCCATTTTAATTCTCCATTTTCAATTAAAGAAATGTGTTTATCTTCGAGTAAAGGAATACCATCTTTAACTATTATTAAAGGTCTTCTTGCTCTGCCAGGATCGTTGAATATGTAAATTTCATTAGTTTCATCATAATAAGTAATATTCATTTCATCTGAAACTTCTCCAGACCTTCTTTTATTTCGCATTTCGCAAACAAAATCATTAGGTTCATTGCAAGTTCCAATAAGCTCACCATTAATGTAAATTTTAGCTTTCATCACCAAAACTCCTCCAAATAAAATAATAATGATAAATAATGATTATAGGTTAAATTAAGTCTGATTTTATATAATTTATTTAAAATATTAATAATTCTTATAAAAAACTTATAATTCTTATAAAAAATTATAAATTTATATAAAAAAAATTAATAATTCTTATAAAAAACTTATAATTCTTATAAAAAAAATTAATAATTCTTATAAAAAACTTATAATTTATAAAAGATTTATTCTAAATTTACTTTATAAAGGATTAAATTTAATTTAATTACTTGTTCAATTTAATTTAATTAATTATGCCCATTTCTCTAATAACGTTTTCAATCTCTTCTGTATCTGAACCCTCAGATATTTTACACATTAAAGCTAAATTCTTTACCAGACCACAATTAGGTCCCTCTGGGGTTTCATTAGGACATATTTTTCCAAATTGAGTAGGATGCAAATCTCTAGCTTCAAAATGAGGCTGACTTCTACTTAAAGGAGATACAACACGCCTTAAATGTGAAAGTGTTCCCATATAGCTAGTTCTATCCAGTAATTGGCTTACTCCAGCTCTTCCACCAACCCAATTACCAGTAGCTATTGCATGTTTAATATTCTCTGTTAAAACATCGCTGCGGACTGCTTGTCTTATTGAAGGTTCTTTTCCACGAGAAATACTTCTTTCAAGTTGATAACTCATATCTCTTGTTAAACTTGTAAAAGCAACTCTAAATAAATCTTCCATCAAATCGCCAGAAACACGAAGTCTTTTATTAGTATAATGATCCTTATCATGAGGATCTCTCATTTCAAAAATAACTTGAAGAAGCATTTCACACATTTCAGCTAAATAAACTGCTTTACTCTTTCTCTTATCAGATTCAATTCCCATGTGTGGAAGTAAATACCTATCAATAACATCTTCAGCACGTTTAACACGGTATTCTTCAGTCATACCCTTAGCTACACGATTTCCAATATATTTAATAGCTGAATTAGTCAAAAATTCATTTCTTTCTTCTTTAGATAATCCTTCCATTTCTTTAGAATCCAGTTTTAGTGATTGTTCTGAAACTTGCATATCATCTGCAATCACCATTTGGAAATTAAAATCATCTGAAATAGCTGTAATGATGTCTTCATCAGTGGAAAGACCTAATGCTCTAAGTAAAACTACTAAAGGAATCTCTCCTGGAACATAAGGGAAAGATATTCTTAAAAATACTCCACTTTTACGAGGTTTCCTATATTCAAGAGAAATTCTTGCTCTAAATCCACTTTTAATAGAAGTTACAATAGCTTTAGCACGTCGGTCTTGAACACCACCTAAACGCTCAAGAATAATCTTATTAGGAGCTATTTCTTCCATCGTTACAACTGCCCTTTCAGAACCATTAACAATGAAATATCCTCCAGGATCTTGTGGATCTTCTCCTTTAGCTAATAATTCCTCTTTATCAAGACCACTCAAATGACAAATATCCGATTTGAGCATTAATGGCAATTCACCAATATAAACTTTTTCCAGTTCGTTTTCTTCCTCTTCATGATTTAAAGCCATTTCTAAAAACATATGGGCAGAATAAGTCAAATTTCTAAGCCTTGCTTCAGTTGGATAAATTAAACTTTTAGAACCATCTGCTTCCTTAGTGAAAGGTTTTTGAATTTCTACTTTACCTGTTTTAAGAGAATATTTCCCTTGTTCTAATGTAATAGGTTCAGTTATATCAATTATGTTTTGTATACGATTATTTACAAAGTCATTATATGATTTGATATGATGATCAACCAACTCATATTTATTAAAAAATGCATCTACCAATCCCCATGTATTACCTTTCATGGACTTCCTCCAAAACAAACATAAAATACCGTTAATACAGATAAATATGAATAAAAAAAAATGTAAATATTAATTTAAATTAATGAATTTTAGTGATTAATGAATAAAGATGACGATTTAATTATTAAATAGCTATTTAAAATAATATGCATTAAATCATTAAACAAAGCATGAAAATAAATATTGACAAATTTCATATTAAAAACTTTTTAATATCCATATTAATTATAATACCAATGTAATAATTCATAAAAAAATATTAAATAAAAAAAAATATACTCTATCATATTATATATATTACATAATAATAAAATTATAATATTAAATATTATTT
>WRMT01000109.1 GCA_009777005.1 Methanobrevibacter sp.
AAAAAAAAAAAAAAAAAAAAAAAAAAAAAAAAAATAAAAAAAAAAAAAAAAAAAAAAAAAAAAAAAATTTTTTTTTTTTTTATTTTAAAAAAAAAAAAAAAAAAAAAAAAAAAAAAAAAAAAAAAAAAAAAAAAAAAAAAAAAATGATTTAAAAACAGAGTACAATAATAAAAATAAAAAAATAAAAATAAAAAAAAGAGGGTCCTAGAAGTAATTTTTCAAATAAAAATGCTTAAAAAATAATGAATAGTCAAGAAAAAAAATATTTTTCAAAAATTCAAATTTTTTGAGCAAAATTTAATTGTTGGACACTCTCATAGGACTTATTTCATTAAACCATCATAATTTCCAATAGCTATAGATATCCCATCAATTATCAAGGTTATACCTAATATTATTGAAACATAAGCTGGATCTAATAATGCAAAATATCCTAGTATTAATGTAAGTAAACCAAATAAAGCCATTAATCCAGCTGCACCCTTTATCAAAGTAGTTGATCTGGTGAATAATCCCATAATACCTGTAAACAATAGCATGAATCCAATTATATACAAGTAAAAACCTACTAAGAGATCAAATAATAGTATATTGCCTAATAGCATTATACCCATCATAAAAGCCATAAAACCCAATATTAGATAAACTATAGTAGCTACTTTACTATCATTCCATGAATTAGCTCCCATAGCTAATAAATACATTCCCAATATTAGGATTCCTATGCCAAAAATGATTGATAATACAAATTGACTCATTAAAGGAAATACAAGGATTACAAGCCCTAAAATCACTGTTAAAATACCCATTATCATTTTCTTTTCCACAAACACACCTTCCACAAAAATATAATTTTATTTCTACATAATTATTTTATTAATTTCTTCAATATAAAACATAAGAATATACATAGAAAACAATATTATATAAATCTTTCTAAGCTTTTTTTAGAAAGCTATAAATCAATATTTCGCAAAATCATTTAAATTCCAGAATTAATAAATTTTAAAAAATAGGATTAATAATATTAAAACAAGGTTATATCTTCTGTTAATTAGCTATTAAGATAATTAAAATAAGATTAGAAGAATTTCTAATACAATAATTATAAAACTGAAGATCTTTAGCTATTCAACTCAAAAAAGACACCCTATTAGTATTTTTTAATTTAAACCTAATTAAAATCAAATAACACAAAAATTAAGTACTATTGAAAAATGAATGGAAAATAGCTATTAAAAATTATCCTCCACCTTCAGCACCACCAGATACTAAATCAATATCCTCAAAATCATCTTTCAAGTCTTTAATATTATCAATAACAGTATTATCACGAGGATCATCATTTGAATTCTTCGTAGAATTTTCATCCACTACTTCAACAAAATCCGCAGAATACCATAAATCAATTTTTTCTAATTTTAACCATTCTTCTTCATTTTCTCTTTTAATATCAACAATTTTTCCTATTGTTCCAGTTCCAGTATATCTAATATAAGAACCTATCTCAATTTCTTTTCCTCTAGCATCTTTTATAGTCATGCAAACACCTAATAAAATTAAAAAATAAATTGTTAAGTAAGAATAATAAAAATAATTCTATTTTATCTTAAAAAACAAAGAACTTTTTAAAATAAAATGATAAAATAAATAATAGCTAATAAAATTAATTGTCTAAAAACTCATAAAGATAAACTATAGCAAATTTATATTAAAAAGTTATTATAAACAATGTCTTAATCATGATTAATATTCACTTTTAATAAAACATAATCTCCAATACTTTTAATATTATCATAATGAATTATTATTTCATCATTGGATAAAATATTCTTTTTTAATGAAACAATAATCTTTTTAATTTCCCCAGTTTCAAAAACAAACTCAACATCATCTATCTTTCCAATATTATTTGCATCAACATCTAATACTTGCATTCCTAATAACTTTTTAATTCTCATTTAAAGACCTCACTAGATAGTAAGAAATTTAATTAATAATTTTACATTTAAAATATATATAATTACTCATATTCTATCATAATTAAAATATAATTTATAAAAATAATTAAATTTCAATAAAATAATTTATAAAAATAACTTAATTAAAAAAAAAAAAATCAATAAAATAATTTATAAAAATAACTTAATTAAAAAAAAAAAAAAAAATTATAAAAATAATTTAATTTCAATAAGATGATTAACAATGGAAAAAATAGCTATGAAAGACGCATGTCGCTTAATAATTAATAATATTCTAGAAGGTAAAATAGACTCTCGAAATGATTTAGAAAAAATTAAAAGAAAAGTTTGTAGAGAGTATGATTTAGAAAAGTTTATGAGTAATATTGATATTCTCGAGTATGCAACCATTGATGAAAAAGAAACAGTAGCTAATGTTTTAAGAAAAAAACCAACTCGAACAATATCGGGAGTAGCTATTGTAGCTGTAATGTGTCATCCTCATGATTGTCCCCATGGAAGATGTTTTTATTGTCCTGAAAGTGATGTAGCTCCTCCTAGCTATACTGGAGAAGAACCTGCAGCACTTAGGGCTAGAATGTTTAATTTTCATCCTTACATCCAAAGCTATAATCGGTTGAAACAACTTTATACCGTTGGACACCCTGTAGATAAGGTTGAATTAATTATAATGGGAGGAACATTTCCTTCAAGAGATTTATCTTATCAAGAATGGTTTGTTTCACAATGTTTAAAGGCATTTGTAGATTTTGGGGTGAATTTAGAAAACACACTACAAAACACAAAAACAATAGCTACCAAACCAGAAAACACACTACAAAACACAAAAACAATAGCTACCAAACCAGATGACATCACACTAAAACCCTATACATATTCTAAAAAAGATGAAAGCATCGAAAATGTTATTAAAGTTTATCTTCCAAATGATTATGTTTTATTAGAAGATATTCAATTAGCTAATGAAAATGCAAAAGTCAGATGTATAGGAATGACCTTTGAAACACGTCCAGATTATTGCAAAATAGAAGATGTTAATAGAATGCTAAATATGGGAGTTACAAGAGTTGAACTAGGAGTTCAAACAACATTTGACTTTGTCTACAAAAGAATGGAACGTGGTCATACTGTCAAAGATGTAATAGATGCAAACAGAATCCTAAGAGATTCTGGTATAAAAGTAGCTATGCATCTTATGCCTGGACTTTTATCAAATCCAGACATGGATCTGCGAATGTTTAAGCGTCTTTTTAATGATGAGTCTTTTAAACCAGACATGTTAAAAATTTATCCTTGTCTTGTTACACAAGGTAGTAAACTTTACAACTTATGGAAAGATGGAAAATATGAACCATATAGTGACGATGAAGCTATTGATTTAATTGTTAAGATTAAAAAAATACTTCCAAAATGGGTTAGAACAATGCGTATTCAAAGAGATATCCCTGCAAAGCTAATAGAAGCAGGTGTGAAAAAATCAAATCTTGGAGAGCTTGTATATAATAAATTAGAAGAAGAAAACATTAAATGCCAATGTATAAGATGTAGAGAAATAGGTCATAATTTGAATAAATCAGATAGCTACAATAAAATAGAAATTGATGAATTTAAGCTATTTAAAGAAGAATACTTAGCTACTAATGGAAAAGAAATATTTTTATCTTACGAAGATAATAGGGAAGAATTATTAGCTGGGTTTCTCAGACTAAGATTACCTTCACCTCAAGCACATAGAAAAGAAGTTGATAATAAAACAGCTATTGTTAGAGAACTCCATGTTTATGGAAATATGCTTAAAATTGGCATGAAAGGAAAAACAGCTGGACAACATGCAGGTTTTGGAGAAAAATTACTTTCAAAAGCTGAAGAAATAGCTATTAAAAATGGAAAGAATAAATTGTTAATAATTAGTGGAATTGGGGCTCGTAATTATTATCGTAAATTTGGATATAAAAAAGAAGGTCCTTATATGTCTAAAAAATTGATTTAAAAATTAATTTTTATATAAAATATTATCAAAATCATAGCTAAAATTTTTAATTAATACCTAAGGAATATTAAATAATTCTTAATTTCATAAGATAAATATAAAAATTAATATTTAATGAAAATAATAGTACATAGAACTTATATAATAAAAATACTTAATCACTGCAACTATTTTTTTAAAAAAAATAAAATAATAATAATAAAATAAAAAAAATGTATGTGAAAAATATGATAAAAATTAAATCAGCATTAGAATTAGCTAATATAATAGATCACACAAATTTAAGCAATATTGCAACAAGATCAGATATTGAATATCTTTGCAATCAAGCTAAACATTATAATTTCTATTCTGTGGTAGTAGCTCCTTATTATATAAAGTATGCAAAAAGTCTCTTAAATTCTAGTTCTATAAAATTGTGTACTGTAGTTGGTTTTCCATTAGGTTTTGTAAACTATAAAGTGAAGAAAAAAGAAGCTAAAATAGCTATTAAAAGAGGAGTTGATGAATTAGATATGGTTGTAAATATATCTGCACTAAAATCAGGAGACTTTGAAACAATAATAAAGGAAATTGAAAAAGTAAGGTCAATAGCTAAAAATAAAATACTTAAGGTTATAATTGAAGCAGAACTCCTAAAAAAAGAAGAAATAATCAATGTCTGTAAAATAGCTAATGATGTGAAAGCTGATTTTATAAAAACATCAACAGGATTATCTGGATTAAGCCCAAAAGTATCTAATATTAATCTTATTAGAAAAACTGTTCCTAATATGAAAGTAAAAGCTTCTGGAGGAATCAAAAATTATAAAACAGCTTTTCAATTAATAGCTACAGGAGTAGATAGAATAGGCACTTCATCTGGGGATTTAATCATGAAAGAATATGAAAACATTCATGAAAAATTAGAGAAATAAGAAAAAAAACATTTAAACCAATTTTAGAAAAAAGAAAAATATTAAAAAAAAATCTATTAAAAAAAATAATAAAAAAAACTATAAAAAAAATCTACTTAAAAAAAAATAATAAATAATTTAATTTTAATCTTCTAGATAATGCCGTGGGCCGGACTTGAACCAGCGACATCTAGATCTTCAGTCTAGCGTTCTCCCAACTGAACTACCACGGCAATGGACCGAACGAGATTCGAACTCGTGATCACCTCCGTGTCAGGGAGGTATCATACCCCTAGACCACCGGTCCCATATACTTCTTATACTATAATTTATTTAATATATAACCTTTTGCATTTTTCTTTTAAAAATAAGAATTTATAATCCATACTATAAATACCTTACATCTATTTAATGAACAATAGTTATTAATAAATTAATAATTTTTATTAAATTGTATATCAAATAGCTAATTATTAAACAAAAAATCTTATTAAAATAATTAAAGGCATAATGTTAAGATAATCCTAAAACAAAAAGATTATCTATAATATATTATGCAAAAGTTATGAAAGATAAAAATACATTATTAGATAAAATCAATAAACAATATAGCTAATTAGAAAATTTTATAAAAAATAAAATTGGCCAGAATCGGCCAATAGTTACAAAACTTTTTATTTGATAGCTAATTTTATATCTTCAGCTTTCACAGTTTTTCTACCGGCGTGACGAGCATAGTCAACAGCTTTTTTAGCTAATACTTCTCCTTGCTCTTCTAGTGCTTCAGCTAATGCAACTTTCGCATCATCACTAATCCGTTGTGCACCAACATTTTTCAATATTCGACCTACTGGTGCAATTGGTAATTCACTCATTATTTCACCTCCAAATTATAATAGTTCTATCTAATATATAAATGTATTGGTTTTTATCTATCGCAGTTATGTTTATTTCATTAACAATCTTATCTACATTATGATTTTTATTATATGAAAATTTCAATAGATTTACTTATAATTCCAAGATTAATAATTAGTAAAACTAACAATAGATACTTTAAAACACTGAAAAAAATCTGAAAAAAATCCATTGATAAAAGCTTTATTTTATAAATTAATGTGTATTTAAAGTTTAATAAAGAATAAATTAGCTAATAAATAATAAATCTTAAATATTATTTGTTTTTTTAAAATATAAACTTAAAATAAAAATGAAATTATAGTCAATAGGACAAATCATGGAAATTATCTTAGATTCAGGGTTATTAGCTATTAAAAATGGTTTTTATCTAGTGATATTTTAATCAATTAGAATTATATAATCATTTGAAAAAAATGAATAATATAAAAATAATTATCAGGAATATTAAGAAGAATTTTATATTTATTATCTGCTTTTTTTATTTTTTTTACAAAATTATATAAGATAATTTTAAGATTCAATTAAAAAAAATTATATAAGATTATTAAAATTAATTATTAAGATTCAATTAAAAAAAATTATTTAAGATTATTAAGGTTAATTATTGAGATTCAATTAAAAAATTATTTAAGTTTAATTTATTAGATAATAATTTATTATATCTAGGAGTTAAGATATGAGTCATAAAAATAAGTATCTAAATGTAGGAAATAAAACTAAAGAAATATTAGAATCTAGTATTGATAACCCTATTAGCTATGAAGATGCATTGCATTTAATGAATGTTAAAGGAAAGGATATTATAGCTTTAATAAATACTGCAGATATTGTACGGGAAAATATAGCTGGAAACAATGTTACTTTTATTAATAATTGGAATATAAACTTTACAAACATTTGTTCTGGAACCTGTGGGTTTTGTGCTTTTAAAAAAGATAAAAGTGATGATGATGCTTATTTTTTAGACATTAGTCAAATAGTTGATATTACAAAAAACGCTTACAACAATGGAGCCACAGAAGTTTGTATTCAAGGTGGACTCAATGCTGAAACAAACACTTATTTTTATGAAGATATTATTAAAGAAGTTAAAAAAGAATGCAAAGACATTCATATCCACGGATTCTCACCAATGGAAATATTCTTTGGATCAAAACAATCAGAATTATCTGTAGAAGAAAGTTTGAAAATATTAAAAAAAGCTGGACTTGGAAGTATGCCTGGAACAGCTGCTGAAATATTAAACGATGATGTTAGAAAAGTTATTTGTCCTGATAAGCTATGTGCAGAAGAATGGGAAGAAGTCGTTAAAACAGCCCACGAAATTGGAGTTAAAACTACTTGTACAATGATGTATGGTCATATTGAAACTTTAAAAGATAGAGTAGATCATTTAGAAACACTAAGAAATATTCAAAAAGAAACAGGTGGTTTTACAGAATTTGTTCCCTTAACTTTCATGCATGAAAAAGCCCCAATATTTAAGCAAGGTTATTCACACCCTGGAGCTACTGGAACACAAGACTTAAAGATTTATGCAATAGCTAGATTAATGTTCCATGATTATCTGCCAAATATTCAAGTTTCATGGGTGAAAACAGGTTTCAAATTTGCACAAATAGGACTTTTAGCTGGAGCTAATGATTTAGGAGGAACTCTAGGAGAAGAAAATATTTCAAAATCAGCTGGTTCTTCATATGGTGTTAGAACAGAATTAAAAAATCTTAAATCTGTTGTTGAAGATTTAGGTAGATCACCAGCTATTAGAGATACACTTTACACAGATATTACTCTAGTATAATATAATAACAAAAGGACTTTTTAAATAAAAAAAGGATTGTAAATTAAAATAAATAGAAAAAGCAAGAGAGACTGAGGAAAAAAATGGCAATAAATTAAATTATGTTTCTTCTATTGAGATTATGATACGGTTGTAACTATGGTTATAAATTAAAGAAATTTAAAAATAAATTATTTTTACAATATTATCAAGCTTGGAAAAGTTTAAAAATTTCTTTAAACATTAAAAATAATTAATAAAAATTTTATCAGCAAGATTTTGAACAATGCCATTGTGTTTGAGATAGATTACTGCTAATCATATAAGTATGCAACTTGAGAGAAAAAAATTAATTAAAAATTTTATAGAGGCAAGGAAATGATTATGAGTTCTCTGAACATTGATGAGAATTTGTAAAAAATTTTAAACAAAAATTCATATATAAAAATTTTTTGAACATTTTCTAGTTTAGTATATACACTCAATGAACAAAAATAATTGTTTCCCATCTGGTATAGGGAAAAAATAGGAAAAGAGAGTTTCCTGTAATTCCTATTTTAAATTTGATCTGTAAGGAAAGATATATATCATACACAGTTATACATCATTTCTTTAAAATTTTTGAAGTTAAGCATAATTATAGGACACTCTCGAAAATAATTTTAATTTTCATTAAATGTTTATATATAGGATAATTGAAACAACATTTTAAAAAAAAATCTTCAAAATTTATAATTAAAGTAGTAGCTATAGTTTGAAAATGTTATTGCAGAATCGAGAGTATAATGATAACGGTTATAATAATCAGTATCTACTGGTTGCTTTATCTTTAGATAATTTCCATTTTTATCGGAAGCTAATTTGTATTCGGTTGTCATATCACTATATCCTTTCTGGAATGTCCAAATATTTTTATTCATTTCTTCTATATTTTTTGCAGTAAAATACTTCATTTCCTTGAGATACACTTTTCCATTAGAAACAGAATATTTACCTTCAATCTTTGTGGGAGAATAACCTGTTTCTTTGTACTGGAATTTTCCGTTTGCGTGAAAATAGTAATCATGGAATAATCTGTACAAATATCCAGAAACTGGAATTGTATCGCTCCCTTGCCAATGTCCCACTATTTTAGAAGCAGAAGTTGTTTTTGTCCACTGGGCAAAATAAGTAACACTTTTTACTGGTTTGGTGTTTTTAGTTATTTTTTTTCCACCAGATTTCTTAGTGTACCAACCTTTAAATGTATACCCACTTCTTTTGGGAGTAGCTAATTTGCCTACTTTTGAGCCTTTTTTGACATAAGTCACTGTTGTCTTTTTTGAACCTATTTTCCCACCATTCCCGTTCCAAGTAACTTTGTACTTAACAGCTTTTTCTTTAGATTCAATAGAGTAAACTTTATTTTCACTACTGATTGCTGCACTTACAGGAGCTATTATACCAATTAT
>WRMT01000110.1 GCA_009777005.1 Methanobrevibacter sp.
ACGCTTTTATTAGTTAATTTATCTAAAAGCAATTCATTTTTTTGATATTATAAATTATTATTTTTTTAATATTTTTTTAAAAATTATTATTATTTCTACATTTTTATTCTCTATTTCTACATTTATTTTAATTTTCATGAAATAATATAATTATCTTTATTTTTTTATTTTTTATAAATTTAAGATATTATTTACATTAATAACTATTTTTAAGATTAAATAAAATAAAAAATGAACTTAACTATTGCCAATAATTCCATAACATGAGAATAATCCTTATTTACAAAATTGATTAAATTATAAAAGTTTTGAAATTTTTATTTTTTAATTTTGTTTTAAAACAGTCGAACATGATTATTTCATTTTCAATAAATATTTAAAGATTAAAAACATAATTATAAATAAAAATAAGAAAATTTAGATGATTATATGGTAAAAAAATTAGAAATAGTATTAATATTTATTTTTATTATAATTATCTGTATGAATGTAAATTATGCTAAAAATATAGATAATCCTGGTTTAACTAATGATTCTGAAACATCACAAAAAATTTTAGATGGAAACAATAATAACTCTTTTTTAAAAACAGTGACTATTGAAAAAACTAGTAATACAACTAATAATGCTGTAAAAATTGATTCTAAAGTAAAAACCAGCAGTACAACTAATATCGATGTAAAAATTGATTCTAAAGTAAAAACCAGTAGTACAACTAATATTGATGTAAAAATTGATTCTAAAACAAAAATTATTAGCTCACTCAGTTCACAGTCAAAAGAAGCTCCAAAAAAGTTGTCTCAAAAGGATATAATCTCAGCTTCTAAAGCTGTTAATAGCTATGTTTCTAAAAATGGAAAACTCCCAGATTTTGTCAAAATCAAAGGTGAAAAATTTCCAATGGCTGAATTCCTGTATTTAATGTCTAAAACAATAGTATATAAATATAAAAATAGTGATTCTGAAATTACTATTAAATGCCCTGTTAAAAATCCAGCACGCCCAATGGGAGATAATTTAAAAGCTAGACTAAGTCTTAAAGATTGTTATAATACTGCACAAGGAGTCATTAGCTATATAAATTCCATAAAAATTGCCCCTGATGGTAGGTATATAGAAAATGATGAAATTTATTTTGGGTATATGCAATATCAAACAATCATTCATTGTTTTGCAAAATTACTATCTCAAAAAGACATTAATACAGAAATAACAATAAATGTTAGAAACACAAGTAAAATAAACAAATATATGCCTACATATGCAAGACCAGGAACATATAAAAACTTAAACAGTAAACACATCAGAGGATCGATAAAAGACTATTTAAAGTCAACAAAGAATTGTCAAGTAAGTAATAATGCAATAAAATCATTATCCAAAGAAATAACAAAAGGATGTAAAACAAAACTTCAAAAAGCTACAGCTATTCATAATTGGGTAGCAGCTAATATTGGCTATGATAAATATTTTAACACTAAATATGGTGCTGTAAAAACAATAAGTAAAAGGTCTGGAAATTGTGTGGATCAAACACATTTAGCTATAGCTTTATATCGTGCATCTAGAATTCCAGCAAGATATGTTCATGGAACTTGTAAATTCGTTAGTGGAAATACAGTAGGACATGTATGGTCACAAGTATTAATAGGTAAAACATGGTTAGTATCAGACACTACAAACTATGGATTAAACAGTTTAGGAACAGTCAATTACTGGGATTCAGCTACTTACAAATTACATGGAAAATATAGCTCATTACCTTTTTAAATTTTATTTTTTTATTATTTTGCTTTATAATTTTTTAATCTAGAAAGTTATTATAATTTTAAATTAATTTAAATTCTAACTTACATTTTATTTTTATTTTGTAAATCTATTACTTATTTAAATTAAATTTCGTATAATATTACATTATACTATTTGGAATTATAATTCATTCAAATTATCTAGTTTATTAATTTACTGTTAAATTCCACCATAATAGCTACAAATTTATGAAAGAGAAGTGGAATATTTAGAATCTTCTAGAATAATATTTGAATTTATTAAAAAAAGGATAGGATAGGGAATAGTTATGTATTACTACAACATAGGTTATTATACTTTTGAAGAATCTGAGCATACACAATTGATTCATGAAAAGAAATTCGTAAGTAATGAATTAAAAGAGATTGTTGAAGAAGCATATATTGCTATTATACAAGATAAAGAAATGTGGGAAAAAAATGAATTACTCAGAGTCACAATCCAAAATCTGAATCAGTATGTTATTGAATATTTAGTTAATAATAAAGGATTTCGTAAAATCAAATTTCAAGCCGAATGGAATGGTTTTGGATGGGCTAACCTTTTTGAAGAAGATTGGAAAGAAACTGTTCGCAATAAAGAACTTAACTCATTGAGAGACAAATTAAAAAAAATTTGATGAAACAAGTGAATTAATATTTTATCCTATTATTAAAGTTTTTTTTTTTTAAATTCATTTCAATTAACAGAATAGTTAATAAATGCCTCTAGTCTATTTAATCTTTTTCCTTCATCACATAATTTTTTGCTTAAATTAGCTAATGGACCATCTATTAAAGTGGTAGTAATTATGCGATCTAATGTAAATATATATTTAGAATTTTCATCAGCTAAAGCTTGTGAGATAATCAAAGCATCAGTTGGGTTAAATCTAGTATTGGAATTCAATATCCTATTTGCAAGATCATAACATTCTCTATTTGGTGGTGTTAAGTCAACTTTATCATTATTTAATAGTGAAAAAATTCGCTGTTTATGACATGGAAATGATTCACTTCAAGATTATCTTTTCTATTTATGGTATTGAAGAATTCCCCACAGACAATGAATGGGATTTTAATTAGAAAGTTTTTGTTCTTATTAAATATAATTTTTTTTAAATTTTCATAACGAGTTATATCTTCATCCTTGGTTTTATTTGATAAAAAACCCTTTAAAGAAGAATTTTTTAAAAAAACATATGAATGTAAATAATCAGTGTCAATGTAATAAGTTAATAACATGTTTGATCAATTAAAAAGGTTATGGTCTTTTAAATCAGAAAAAACTGTTTTAATCAGGGTAATATCTATTTTTTGTTTAATCTGACTAGTTCCTGTGATTAATCTTTCATGATCGAAATTATTTTTTTTATTATATAACTCTTTGTGGGAGTTGTACAAAGATAACATAGTAGATGCAGATTCTAACCAGTCTATATCTTTATTTTTAACTAAAGCAGCTAAAGAAACAATATTAACTTCTATTTGGTCATTTGAATTAATTTTATCGTAGCATACGTCATAATAATCATTTGCTAATTCAGATGAGTATGGTCCTCTAATATATAAATTGTAAACATAACTATGTTTAAATCCAAAAAATTTTCCTATGAAAACATATTTTTGAAGTTTTAACCTATGATTAAAATTATCAATATTAAAATTAAAATCTAAATATTCATTTAAAAGATCAATAAATTTTTTTAATCGTTTTTTTTTTTTTTGACTCATATTACTCATCTCAGTTAATAATAGAAAAAATAACATTGATTTAATATTTTTTCATAAATAATCTTAAATAATTTATAATGTATTACCTCGTAAATCAAAAATAATATTTTCTGATAATATTCACCACTTCTCTTTTTATTTATCATTTAGGTAGTATAGCTATTACAGAATTATTTTATCATAGACCATTTGAAAAATAATTAGGATAAAATTTTCAATTTCTTTTTTTGCCTTATTTATACTTGCAATGTTTAATCGTTACCGAGCTATGCTTTAAATAATCATTAAACAATTTTTTTTGATTATTAATAATACTAGATTTTTATTGAAATAATATTTTAAAACTATGATTAAAGTATGTTTTTTATTTTATATAATACTTTCCGTGAAATTCGTATGAATGAATATAATTATTTTCAAATTTATTTTGAAAAAAATGATTAATTATTTCTAATTGATTGATAATACTATTCATTATGAAAAATTACAAAGTAGCTATTGTTGGAGGAGGTCCAGGAGGAATGATGGCAGGAATAGCTGCTGGAAAATACTCAAATAAAAAAACCAAAATCGTTTTAATTGAAAAAACAGATAGCTTAGGAAAAAAACTACTTTTGACTGGAGGAGGTAGGTGTAACATAGCTAATGCTTCCCCAATAAAAACCCAACTGGATAAATTTAAAGATAAAAATTTCCTTAAGCACTCCTTTTATACACTCAATAATGAACAATTATTAGCTATTTTTAAAGAAAAAGGTCTAGAATTTAAGGAAGAAAACGGAAGATATTTTCCAATTACTGATGATTCTAAATCTGTTTTAAATATTTTAAGAGATTATTTAAAAGAATTAAAAATAGATATATTATTAAATAATCCTGTAAAATCTATTGCTAAGAGTAAAAAAGATTTATCTTTTTCAGAAGAGTCTATAGCTAAAAATAAAAAAGATTTATTTGAAATAAAAACTAAAAAATCAACTATTTTTTCAGAAAAAGTCATATTAGCTACTGGTGGAATTAGCTATCCTCAAACAGGTTCAAGTGGTGATGGATACAAAATAGCTACTGCTTTTTCTCATTCAATAGCTACTTTAAAACCTGGACTTACTCCCCTAAAGGTTAAAAATGAAAATTTGAAAAAATTATCTGGAATCACATTAGAAGATGTTGAAGTTTCATATAAACAAAAAAATAATTCTAAAAATACTCATGTGAAAATTAGAGGGAATGTTTTAATAACTCACTTTGGGTTTTCAGGTCCTGGAATTTTAGATTTAAGCAATTTTATTGTTAAAGATAATATTCAAGCCAATATTGATTTTAATTTAAATAATTATGAAAATAATAAGAATAAGCATTTTAATAAAGATAAAAATAATTTTAATTTAAATAATTATGAAAATAATAAGAATAAGCATTTTAATAAAGATAAAAATAATTTTAATGATGTAGTTATTTTTATAGATTTAATTCCTAATATCTCCCATGAGGAATTAGGAAAAAAAATAGCTAAAGATCTGCCAAAATATGGGAAAAATAAGATAAAAAATTATATGAAGTTTTATTTAAAAAATAGATTCATTGACTTTTTTTTGAGTTTAGCTAATGTTGAAGGAGATAAAACACTAAGTAATATGACAAAAGAAGATAAAAATAAGATTATAGCTAATTTAAAACATTTAAAAGTAGAAATTGCTAGTTTAATGCCTGCAAAAGTAGCTATGATAACATGTGGAGGAGTAAATATTGATGAAATAAATCCAAAAACTATGGAGTCAAAATTAGCTAATGGTTTATATTTTGCAGGAGAATTACTTGAACCATTTGGTCCAACTGGAGGTTATAACTTACAAATAGCTTTTTCAACAGGATATTTAGCTGGAAAATCATGCACGGAAACTATAAAATTGAATTAAGTAATGTATTTTCTATATCCAAAAATTTGCCGATGATGAAAAATTTATAATTCTGGTCTTTCTTGTTTTGAAATGTTTTTTCCCGATTATTTTTCCTTTATCCCAAGAAATTTCTTCTGTTTCTTTTTCAGATATTTTTTTGCAGGTCTAGTAAGATCATCTTTTCCTAATATAATGAGGATTACCACTAGCATTACTATAATTCCTATAAAAGAATAGCCAAAAAATGTATGTAAATGAATATTATACATAATTTGTAAAACTAATACAATTAAAGAGATAATTAATAAAATAAATAAAGATAGAAGGTTAAGGGCTAAAGATACACGAGCCTCAACCACATCTTCAAGTGTTTCTTTAGTATTTGTTAATATTTCATTAGTGAGAATCAAAAAAGATATATAAACAAATATGAATAAAATAACATAAATAATGAATGCAATAATATTCTTTTGGTTTTCAATAACCAATTTGGTAACTACAGGAATGAGTGCAATGAAAAATAGAAAAATAAAGTTTTTCCAAACTATTTTTCCAGTTATTATTTCAACATGATGGAATGATAAATGATGGAGATGCCAAAAAAATCCCACAATTACAAAACTAGTGAAAAATATGAAAATATTTTTTAAAAGAGTAATAATTCCTTCAAATGTGAAATTATTAGTAACATTTACTTCTAACACCATTATGGTAATCATTATAACCATTAATCCATCAGTAAAAGATTCAAACCTATTTTTCGATAATAACATCATTTAACTCCTGATTATCCTAATACTTCCATTAGTTACTTATCCAAATTTATATCAAAATATAGCTAATTTTTTGCAGTGATAATTTAAATATTTTTATATTTTATAAAAAAAATTCAAATAAAATAGTTTAAATTATTAAACTTTTAAATTTCAAATAATTAATTAAAAAAATTAGAATTAATATAATTTATTAGGATTTATATTAAAGTTTTTCTTAAAAAATAATCATGATGGATAAATTCATTATATTTAAAAATAACAATAATTAACAAATAGCTTAAAAAGTAGATATCAAAAAAGAATCAATAAAGTTTAAAAATTATTTTTAATAAAAAATCATAGCTATTTAATCCAAACATTTAAAATCAACTTTTTCAAAAAGTTTAAAATTACAAAAAGAAAATCATAGCTATTTAATCCAAACATTTAAAATCAACTTTTTCAAAAAGTTTAAAATTACAAATAAAAAATTATAGCTATTTAATCCAAACATTTAAAATCAACTTTTTCAAAATGTTTAAAATTACAAATAAAAAATTATAGCTAGTTAAGTGATAAAATGTTCATGGGAGCATCTACCAAACAAGGGTATGATATAGCAAATAAAAGTAGAGAAATAGTTAGAACACTCATAAAAGAGGACATTAAAGATTTGAATTTAGAAGAACAAGACATTGTAGAGAGAATTGTTCACTCAACAGCTGATACAGAATACGCTAAATTAGTGAATATCAGTCCTAATTTTGTATCAAATAGTTTAAAAGCATTGAAAAATAATGAAGATATATTAACTGATATAAACATGGTGAAAACAGGAATAACTCAATATGATGGAAAAGTTGAGTGTTTCATTAAAAATAAAGAAGTTGTAAAAATAGCTAAAGAAGAAAAAATAACAAGAGCGGCTGCTGCTATTGAATATGCTGCAAAAAATGATTTTCAAGGAATAATAGCTATTGGAAATGCTCCTACAGCATTATACAAAGCTATTGAATTATATGATACAGGTGAAATAGCTATTGCTTCAATTGTTGGAGTTCCTGTTGGTTTTGTTGGGGCTGCTGATTCAAAAGAAGCTCTTAAAAATACAAAGATTCCTAATATTACTACACATGGTCCTAAAGGTGGAACTCCTGTAGCAGTAGCTACTGTTAACTCACTTATTCAAAGTTCTAAAAACTAATATAATATTGGAACTACTTAATCATAATTTCAACTATTAAAATTAATTTAAACTATTAATTTAATTTTATCTATTAATATTAATTTAAACTATTAATTTAATTTCATCTATTAATATTTATTTAAACTATTAATAACCTATAAATATTAATTTCAACTATCAAAATAGAATAAACTATAGAACTTATTTTAACTATCCTAATTCGATAATCAATTCACATAATTAAATGGTGATAATATGAATTCTAAAGAATTATTTGAAGAATCAAAAAAATATTTACCTGGAGGGGTTGACTCTCCTGTTCGAGCATTTAAACCCTATCCTTTTTTTGTAGAAAAAGCTCGTGGATCTAAAATATGGGATGTAGATGGAAACAAATACATTGACAATTGCCTTGGATATGGACCAATAATTTTAGGTCATGGAAATATGAAAATAGTTGAAGCAATAGCTAAACAACTAAGTAATGGAACTAGCTATGGAGCTCCAACTGAAAATGAGATAACTCTTGCGAAAATGGTTGTTGACAGAGTTCCTTGTTGTGAAATGATTCGTTTTGTAAATTCTGGAACTGAAGCTACTATGAGTGCAATTAGATTAGCTCGTGGTTTCACTGGGAAAGATAAGATAATAAAATTTGAAGGTAGTTATCATGGAGCACATGATTATGTTCTCGTAAAATCTGGTTCTGGTGCAGTTACACTTCCAGATTCTCTTGGAATTCCAAAAGATACTACAAAAAATACTTTATCTGTTCCATTTAACGATGAAAAAGCTTTAGAAGATTTAATAAAAAAACAAAAAGATCAAATAGCTGCAGTTATTGTTGAACCAGTAATGGCAAATATTGGTTGTGTTGAACCAAAAAAAGGATTTTTAAAATTTTTAAGAGAAATTACAGAAGAAAACAATATTTTATTAATATTTGATGAAGTAATCACTGGTTTTAGACTTTCAAAAGGAGGAGCTCAAACTTACTATCACACTATCCCTGATATTGTTACAATGGGAAAAATAATAGGTGGAGGCTTTCCTATGGGTGCTTTTGCAGGAAAAAAAGAGATCATGGAAATGATTGCACCATCAGGAAATGTATACCAAGCTGGAACATTTAATGGAAATCCAATATCAGTTACTGCAGGAATTTCAACTTTAAAACAATTGGATCAAACATTTTATAAAGATTTAAACAAAAAAGGAGATTTTTTACGAGGAAAAATAGCTGAAATCATTGAAGACCTTGACTTAGCTATAAATCTTGTGGGATTATCTTCAATGTTTCAAATATATTTTAATCCAAAGGAAGTATTAAATTATGAAGTAGCTAAACAATCAGACACAGAAAGATTTTTAGTTTACTTTAAAGAATTAATGAATAATGGTGTTTTCATTCCTCCAAGCCAATTTGAGTGTAATTTTATATCCTGTGCTCATAATAAAGAAGATTTAACAGAAATAGCTATAGCTATTGAATCTGCATTAAAAATAGCTTGGAATAAATAATTAAACAAAAAATAAATATTAATTTGCATAAAATAGCTTGGAATATATAATTAAACAAAAAATAAATATTAATTTGC
>WRMT01000111.1 GCA_009777005.1 Methanobrevibacter sp.
ACGAGAAAATAATTACTTAGGATAAAAATATGCTTGAGCGGCTTGTCTTGAAAGGGACACGAGCCGTTCTTAGGAGAATTCAGGAGGGAAACCTCCTGACTTTATCCGACAATTAAATATTTGAAATATCTCATTGATAAAAAATGGAATTCAATATTAATAAAGTTTTTTTCCAAATAAATACTCAATACAAATTAGAATTAAAATGGATTTATCAAGATTCTAATTCATTATATAAAGTTGGTAAAAAAGTGCCTATATCAGTAACAATACTTAAAACCTGAGCACTTCCCCTATCTGCTAATTTTGTTACAGTAGCTGGATTAATATCAACACAAATACTTTTTACTCTTGAAGGAAGAATATTTCCTGTAGCTATAGAGTGTAACATTGTAGCTATCATTATAACCATATCCACATTCTTTGCATATTCCCTCATTAGCTCTTGTGCTCCAATAACATCAGTTATTACATCTGGAAGTGGTCCATCATCTCGAATAGATCCTGCAAGTACAAAAGGAACATCATTTTTAACACATTCATACATAATACCTTTTTTTAAGATTCCATCTTCAACAGCTTCTTTTATAGAGCCCGAACGATTAATAACATTAATTGCCCTCATATGATGAGTATGACCCCTACTTACAACTTCACCAGTTTTTACACAAACACCAAGAGAGGTTCCATAAAGTGCATTTTCAATATCATGAGTAGCTAATGCATTTCCTGCAAAGATTACATCAATAAATCCCTTTTTAACAAGTTCAGCTAATAAATCTGCAGAACCTGTGTGAACAATAGCTGGTCCACCAACAATAGCTATTTTTCCACCTTTGCCTTTAATCTCTTTAATTTCAGAAGCTATTTTTTCAATCATACACATAAGTGGTTTTTCACTAGAAACATCACTGTTCATAAATTCAAAAACACCTTGTTTACCTCTTGGTCTCTCAGGAGGACTTACTTTAACTCCTTCTCTCCCAACTACGATTAAATCTCCTTTTTTGATTTTACCAATTGGTTTACAATATGCTTTATTATTACCATTTTCACCCATTTCAATAACAATCATACAATCCATTTCTATATCATCAACAAGTAGCCAATCACCATTACTTAAAACATGAGTTATATGATTTGTAGTGGAATAAAAGTTTTCTGGAGCAACCTTATCTTTTAGGGAAGCTACAAGTTCAACTTCTTTAACTTCAGATATTGATGCACCAATCTCACTTAATTCATCTAATATTTGATTTAATAAAGAGGGAGAATCTGCTGAAACTATTATTTTAGCCCTACTTACATCTGATTTTCGCTTTCCAACATCAAGTTCCATTATTTTAAAATCTCCACCTCTATCCATAATTATATCTAAAGTATTTGGAAGAATTAAAGAATCAATAATATGACCAGAAAGTATTATTTCTCTTTGATTCATAGATAAGCCTCCTTAAATAGCTATGTTTAGCAATGTTTAGCTATTTTATAATATTACCTTAATTTTTATAAAAAATATTATTTAAAGTTTTAGATATTTTTTGTAGATAATTCAATTTTATCTAGAACAATAATTAATCAAATAATTTATGTCAAATACTGAAATGTATTAATCATAATAGTATAAAATAAATATATGGAATATTAATGAGGATATAGTACTCAACATTTGATTTAAAAATGAAGATTATTTTAAACTTGTTTAAAATCATTTAAATCATATTTTATTAAATAAGAAAGTTTGTATCTTAAGAATCCTTATCTAATATATTAAAATTTTATTTTACTTTTCATAAGCTCTTGGTGAAGTTTGATTTATATTATTTACAAATATATAATAAAATTAGAAAAGTTGATAATTATGAAAGGGAAAGGAGATAAATTAACAAAAACTTTATTATATATTGGAAATGAAGGTGCTGTGACTTTAGATGTAATTATTGATCAAGAAAATGAAACTATGTGGGTTACACAGAAAACTATGGCTCAAACTTTTAATGTTCAAGTCCCAGCAATAAGCAAACACTTAAAAAATATCTTTGAAGAAAAAGAATTAGATGAAAATTCAGTTATTTCCAAAATGGAAACAACTGCATCAGACGGGAAAAAATATTTAACAAAATTCTATAATCTTGATGCAATTATATTCGTAGGATATCGTGTGAACTCTAAAGAAGCTACACAATTCAGAATATGGGCTACAAATATATTGAAAGATTATATAGTTCAAGGTTTTGCTATTGATGTTGAACTCTTGAAAAATGGTACTAGATTAGGTACAGATTACTTTAAAAAGTTATTAGAAATCATAAAAGATATAAAATTGTCTGAAAGAAGACTTTATGAACAAGTAACAGATATTTACGCTACATATTATGATTATAATAAAGATGCAAAGATTACAAAAGAATTCTTTAGAAATGTTCAAAATAAATTGCACTATGCTGTTAGTGGTTTTACAGCACCAGAAATAATAGCTGAACGAGCAAGTTATGAAAAACCTAATATGGGACTTAGTAACTGGGATGAATCACCTAAAGGAAAAATTTATTTAAAAGATGCTAAAAAAGCTAAAAATTATTTAAATGAAGAAGAAATATCTCAGTTAAAGAGTATAGTTAACATGTATCTTGATTATGCTGAAAATCAAGCTATCAGACACAATCCAATGAGTATGAAAGACTGGGCTAAACGTTTAGACAAATTCTTAGAATTTAATGAATATCATATTTTAAAAGGAAAAGGTAAAATAAGTAGAAAAGATGTTGATAAATTTGTAGAAAAAGAGTATGAAAAATACAGACCCCTTCAAGACAAACTATACAAGTCAGATTACAATAAGTTTATTGAAGAAACAGATAAGCTTGAATTGACAAAAAAATAAAATTAATTTATTATTTTAATTTGTTTTAATTAAAATTATTAGAAATATTAAGGAAATGGAGGATAACATGGAATTTAAGGATTATTCTTTTAGAGATTATTTATATAAACCGATAATAATTTTTTCAAAAAGTGAAATAGAAAATTTTAAAAAATTGAATAATAAAAATCAAGAAGAGAATATTTTTGGTAAGGATACTAATTTTTATGAGGGTGGAAACAGTATTTTAGCTTATGGATACAATGATCATACTGCGGGAACTAGTTTTAAAGCATTGGCTATTTGTGAATATAATGAAGAGGATATAAAACTATTTGATCTTCCTGATTCATTCATGATGACATATAGAAAAGAAACTTTTTCAAATGATTCATTTATTTTCCCTCCTGATGATTTAGATACAAAACCATACTCCAAAATGATTGAAATAGCAAATGAAGGATATTATTATGGTAAAGATGTAGAAGCCATTAGAAACTTTGAAAAAATTGATAAATTTAGGCATGACGATTATCCTGATGATATTGCAGTATTTTTAGCTAAAGAAAAAGATAAAATCGAAAGTGAGGATTTTTTTGGAAAATATGATATTGAAATGATATGGGTTAGAACTGAAAAAATCAAGACAGATACTATTATTCAAGGTACTATATTGAATTATCCTGTAAATGATTTTGGAATTAATTTTGAAAACTCAATAGTAGATGTTCATATTGGTAATGAAGTTTGTTATATTGATACTCAAGTACCTTTAGATATAGGTAATTATTTTCAATTAATTTATAAGCAAATTGAAAACTTTAAAACAGAAGGAAATTATGAAGAAGTTTTTTATTATTACAATGAACTTAAAAATCTAGGAAATTTAATCAATGATAAAAACATTTTCTTAGATGCTGTTTTTAATCAAAGCTTATTATTGCTTCAAAGTGAGCAACATGATTTTGCTTTAGAAATACTTGATGAAGCTGATTTAGATGATGTTAATGAGGATAATTTTCACTTACTTTCTCTTAAAGGACAAATTTTAATTCAAAAAGACGAATCATTAGAAAAAGCTTTGGAAATTTATGAAAAAGTAGCAACTCATTGTAAAAACCCTGGCAAAATAGTAAATTTTGTTGATGCACTTACTAATCAAGCTATTGTCTATAAAAAGTTAGGTTATTTCAATGAAACCTTAGATATATATGAAAAAATTGAAGATATCTATCGAAATAATGATATTGATGATGAGATGTATTTAAACACTTTAAGAAACAAATCGATTTTTTTAAGAGAATTTGAAAAATATAGCGAAGCAATTGAAACACTAAAAATAATGGAAAGTATTGCTAAAAGAGTGAACAGTGCGGATTTTTTAAATGACTCTAGATTTTTGTTAAAAGACACTTTTAATCTTTTAAAAAAGGACAATGTTCTTGGGTTTTTTGAAAGTTCTGAAAAATTATATGATAAAAATAATGATATTGAAAGTCATTTAAGATCTGATTTCAAAAAAATCTTCGTTCTTTTTAATAAGGATGATTTTGGTGAGTGTTTAGTAGCTAATAGAAAATTAATTAAATCATCAAAAAAACAAGATAATTATTTATTTTTAGCCTATTCTTTAGCTTTTGAATGTTTTTTATTAAAATATATCTCTCCAGATGTGGTTTACCATTCTAAAAAAGAATCTTATGAATTAAGTAAAAAACATGAATTAAAAGAAGTTTTAAAGTTTTTAGATGATATTTCTTAATAAACTTTTAATTGTTATCAAATTGAATAATAAAAATAAAAAAAAATTATAGCTACACCTTATGATTATACTAGAAATGGAGAGATTACAAAAGAATTTAGAAGTGTTCAAAATAGTTTAATCAATTAATTTCATTATCACTATTAAATTTAACAAAAAAAAAAATTCATGGTTTTTATTAAAGTAAGAAGAAATCTATAAACCTAACAATTAATCATTTATTATATTATTTATTTTTAATTAGGTAAGAAAGAAAAAGTTAGGAGAAATGTATAAAGTAAGAAGAATAAAATATCATTGGGAAATTATGGTAACTTATTTAGCTACTACTAAAATATATGATAAATTTCAAACTGCTATTCCTGTGGAAGTTAGGAAAAAATATGATATTGAAGGCAAAAACTATTTCATTGAATGGAATATTAATGAAAAAGGAAAAATTGAGCTTGAATTTATAAAAAAACTTAGTTTCGAAGATATGGTTGGTAGATATAAAGCTAAAAAACCAATAGATAGTTTAAAATTAAAAAAAAGATTTAAAAAAGGAGAATTTAGATGATATTTCTCGATGCTAGCTTTTTAATAGCTATTTTTGTTGAAAATGATCAATGGCATCAATATGCACTAAAAGTACTTCCTAAAATAGCTAAAAAGAAAAAATTCATTTCTAAATTAGTAATAGCTGAAACTATTACAAATTTAACTCATAATCTTGATACAAAATACATAAGAGAAAATTTTTCTAATTTAAGAAAATATTATTAATTATAAGACCTTAAACATTTATTAAATGAATACAATTTAATATCAATACATGTTCTATACAGATATATTTTATTAGTAAACTTAATGTGATTATCATGTTAGACAGTGACCTTAAATCAACAATTAATCATTTTTTTCTAAATTTTACATCAGTTAAACTTTCTTCTTCAAGTAAATTTATTATTTTTTAATTTTTTAATTCAAATTCAGATAAAATTAATTGTATATCTTTTTTCAGCTTTTTATTTTCACAATTAGCTATTCTGACCAGTGAAAAGAATTTAATCATTTTTTGAGTTTGTGAATATTCAAAAAAAGTTATTATTGAGTTTCCATTGATTGATTGGAGATCAATACCTGTAAACTTGAATTTATCAGGATTCACTATGACTTCACAGGGTTCCTATTTTTTACAGATTCCTGCCTTATTTTTATTTTAAACCATCAAAAACCAAACAAAGAAATTTCGTATGTAAAACATGTAGCACCCCAAATGCAATGAAATTACTTATCGAATACTTAAAACAAAGAAAACCTAAAACCCAACTCTGCACTGTTTCTCACCTTTAAAGGAAAAAGAAAAATTGGAAGAAACTCATTCATAAATATCTTTTACAAACTCAATGAAAAAGCTTAAAAGACACCAAAGTGAATAGAGTTAATGATAAAATAATTGAAAAATTGAAACAACAATTAAAAGACCAAGCTGAACAACACGAAAAAGAAAAACAAGAATTAGAAGAAAAATTCATGAGCAAAGGTAGATGAAAAGATAGAAAAAACATTAAATAAATGAAATTGTAAAATAAGTATTATGAAATTAAGAAAAACATTAATACTGCTAATACTGCTTATAACAGTTGTTGGAGCAAGTATAAGCTTTGTTTCAGCTGTTAAATATAATGATTGGTGTAATAATACCGATAAAACTCATAAAACCACTTGGGAGAAAATTCCAGCTGGAACAGAGTTTAAAGATATTGTAAAAATAAGTGGAAAATATTATAAACGATATTATAATTTATGTACAAGATCAATTGCAAATTGTACTCATGAAAGCCATAAAGCAACTGGAGATTATCCTTATAGCTATTCAATTTGGGGTCGAGACACTGACAAACCATATACTTATAGACTAGCTAAAACAAAAACTACAGGCAATATTAATTTTAATAAAAATTCAAACAATTATGGACTTAAAAATTTAGGAAAAAACGATACGATTCAAGTTTATTATTCTTATAAGGGTGGAAGGTGGGATAAAAACACTATGTTCATTAATTTAGGTTATAAGTATCCTGATGAACCTGGTGACAATATTGCCAGAAATCATAAATTAGTTAAAGCATCTGTTAAATTTGTAAAGGGTAAAACTTCTATAACACAAACATTTACTCCGAATAAATACGGAAACATCACTTATAAAGTTAAAAATGGTTATACTCCCCAATTAGCAAGAATAACTTATGCTTATTAATATATTATTTTTTTTCAAAACACAGTAATACAATTTGATAAATCATTAATATTTTTAGTTTTCAAACGCTCTAGTTATTGACATTATATTATTATAATATTAAAAAAAGACCAAAAAAAACATGAAATAAATAATAAAAATGATAATATGTAAAATAAAGACCACAATAACCTTAATTAGAAAAAACATTATTAGATACAATATGATTTAAATAAAATATTAAAAATTTGCAGCATATATTTAAAAAAATTTTGAATATCAATCCCTTATCCAATCAGGTATTCCTCTATCCAATTAAAGTTAAAAAATCATAAATTATCTTAGCTGCAGTTACAGCACTTGAATCTCCAAGTCGATTAGTAGCTAATTCTACTAAATCAAAACCAATAACATTCTTTTTAGCTAAAATTTCCAATAATTTCTCCAGAATTTCTGGTGTAATTCCATTTGGTATGGGATTACCAACTTCCCCTACATATGATGGATCCAAAACATCAATATCTATACTTAAGTAAATAGGTTCACTCTTAGCAATTTGATTTAGCTTATCCTCAATAGCTTGAAACCCTTCTTTAGTATCCTTTGAAGTGAAAATAGCTATGTTATCTTGTTTTAGTGCAAATTCTTTTTCTTCAAAACTTCCAGATCTAATACCTATTTCTATGATTTCTTTTGGATTTAAATCATGAACTCTCCTCATCACAGTAGCATGAGAACATTTTTCACCTTGATACTTATCAATCATATCCATATGAGCATCAAGATGAATAATTGTCATATTTTCAATCTTGTTTTTATTAGCTAATGCTTTTATTGGAGCTAATGATATACTATGTTCTCCACCAATAATAATTGGTTTGATATTGACATTTATTAGCTCGTTAACAACCTCTTCAAGAGTAGCTATTGTCTTTTTACAATTTCCATGGACAGTATTTACATTTCCAAAATCATAAAAAATAGTAGACATTTCCTTATTAAAAGTAATATTATATTTTTCAAAGCTATAAGATGCTTCTCTAATTGTAGTAGGTCCGAATCTAGAACCTGAGCCATAAGAAGCAGTGCTATCAAATGGAACTCCAATTAGTGCCCAGCTATTTGGTTTTATTTCGTTTAAATTCTTTGTGTCCTGAGAAAAAGCAAATTTCCATGGTTTATATGTATTAAAAAGCATATTATACACTAAATTAGATTTAATAGATTTATAAAATAAAATATCAGAAAAAACGATTAAGATTATATTAATATATGAAAAATATTAACTAAATAAAAAAATAAACAAAAAAATAAAAATAAAAATAATATATTGATAAAATAGCTAAACACCAATCAATAAAAAAAAATAATCGATAAAATAGCTATTAAAAATCTATTTTATCCTCATTATTTTCATATTACCTAGAGCTACTATAAAATCAACTTCTGCACCTTCTGCTAATTGATCTTTTAGTTCATCTGGTATTGGAAGTTCAATAGTTTCATAACTTTCCATATCCATTAGCTGAACATCAGAACCCATTAAAGCTAAGACTTGTCCAACTCTTTTATCAATAATAGGAATATCTATTTTAGTATCCACTGGTTTAACTATACTTCTTTTTTGATTATCAAAAATACCTACAGCTTCAAGTCTTGCTTTAGCTGCTCCATGCTTTCCAGGAGATGATGTTGATAAACTTGTTATTTTGGAAGCTTCTCCATCTAATATCACATATTTACCTACTTTTAAAGTTTTTACTTCAACAACTTTTTTTGACATATTTTTCCTCCACATTATAGAATTAAAATCAATTTTAAAATCTTAAGAATAATTTAACAAGATAAAACTAAAAATTCATATCATTAAACATGTAATCCTTATTTAATTAAAGATGGAAAAAGCAGAAACCTAAATATTTAACAAATTATTTAACATTTTAGATTTTTCCAATAATTTAAATCTTTATAATTAAATAAAAAAGTATTCAATGAGAATTTAACATTATCTCATATATTAATATAAAAAAATAGCTTTATTTTTTTTATATAATTGATTATTTTAATAATAGTTATATTAATAAATTTATAGAAATTTATCATTCA
>WRMT01000112.1 GCA_009777005.1 Methanobrevibacter sp.
CTTACTCCTGGTGCTGTGGTGAGTGTCGGTGATTTGATTACTTATATTATTACTGTAAGTAATTTTGGTCCTGATAATGCTACGGATGTTGTGGTAACTGATGTTTTAGATAGTCGTTTGGTCTTTATCAGTGCTACTGGTAATTATGATAATAATACTGGCTTGTGGACTATTGGTAACTTGAATGTGGGAAATACTGTTAGTTTGAATATAACTGTTCGTGTTAATGGTTCTGGTAATATTCCTAATGTTGCTAATGTTTTTGTGAATGAGACTAATATTGGTAATAATAGTACTGATGGTAATGATAGTAATTTTACTGTTAATGCTACTGTTAATTTGACTATTTCTAAGACTAGTAATGCTACTGAGTTTATGAATGTGGGGGATCTTGTTGAGTATACTATTATTGTGACTAATCATGGTCCTGATAATGCAACAGGTGTTCTAGTAACTGATATCTTAGATTTTAGATTGGTCTTTGTTAATGCTACGGGTAACTATAACTTTAATGGAACTCATGTTATTTGGAGTGTTGGTAATCTTAATGTAGCTAATAATGTGACTTTGACTTTAATTGTTCGAATCAATGGTACAGGTAATATTACAAATAATGCAAGTGTTACAGCAGATCAAGAAAACATAGGCAATAATAGTACTGATGAAAATGGAACTAATTTCACTGTTAATACTACAGTGAATTTGACTATTACTAAAACAAATAATGTATCTGGTGCTGTGGTTCGTGTTGGTGATTTGATTACTTATACTATTACTGTAAGTAATTTTGGTCCTGATAATGCTACAGGTGTTGTGGTAACTGATGTTTTGGATAGTCGTTTGGTCTTTGTTAGTGCTACTGGTAATTATGATAATAACACTGGTCTGTGGACTATTGGTAACTTGAATGTGGGAAGTACTGTTTCTTTAAATATCACGGCTATTGTTAATGGTTCTGGTAATATTCCTAATGTTGCTAATGTTTCTGTGAATGAGACTAATATTGGTAATAATAGTACTGAGGGTAATGGAACTAATTTTACTGTTAATGCTACTGTTAATTTGACTATTACTAAGGTTAGTAATGCTACTGAGTTTATGAATGTGGGGGATCTTGTTGAGTATACTATTGTTGTGACTAATCATGGTCCTGATAATGCAACTGGTGTTGTTGTAACTGATGTGTTGGATCCTCGTTTGGTCTTTGTTAGTGCTACAGGTAACTACAACTTTAATGGTACTCATGTTATTTGGGACGTAGGTAATCTTATTGTAGCTAATAATATTACTTTGACTTTAATTGTTCGAATTAATGGTACTGGTAATATTACAAATAATGCAAGTGTTACAGCAGATCAAGATAATGTTGGTAATAATAGTACTGATGGTAATGGAACTACAAATTTTACTGTTAATGCTACTGTTAATTTGACTATTACTAAAACAAATAATGTATCTGGTGTTGTGGTTCGTGTTGGTGATTTGGTTACTTATACTATTATTGTAAGTAATTTTGGTCCTGATAATGCTACAGGTGTTGTGGTAACTGATGTTTTGGATAGTCGTTTAGTTTTTGTAAGTACTACTGGTAATTACGATTATAATACTGGTTTGTGGACTATTGGAAATTTGAATGTAGGAAGTACTGTTAGTTTGAATATTACTGTTCGTGTTAATGGTTCTGGTAATATTCTTAATGTTGCTAATGTTTCTGTGAATGAGACTAATATTGGTAATAATAGTACTGATGGTAATGGAACTAATTTCACTGTTAATGATACTGTTAATTTGACTATTACAAAGGTTCATAATGCTACTGGTGTTAATGTTACTATTGGTGATTTGGTTGAGTATACTATTGTTGTGACTAATCATGGTCCTGATGGTGCTACTGGTGTAGTTGTAACTGATGTATTGGATTCTCGTTTGATATTTATTAATGCTACTGGAAACTACAACTTTAATGGTACTCATATTGTTTGGAGTGTTGGTAATCTTAATATAGCTAATAATGTGACTTTGACTTTAATTGTTCGAATCAATGGTACTGGTAATATTACTAATGACGCTAGTTTAACTGTTGATCAGGATAATGTTGGTAATAATAGTACTGATGGTAATGGAACTAATTTCACTGTTGATGCTACAGTGAATTTGACAATTACTAAGACTCATAATGTTACTACTAATGTGATTGTTGGGGACATTGTAGCTTATACAATTACTGTAGCTAATAGTGGTCCTGATAATGCAACAGGTCTTGTAATTATAGATATACTTGATCCTCGCCTCATATTTGTAAGTGCATCTTCTACTAACTATGATGCTACTAATGGACGTTGGACTATTAATAACTTAGCTGTTAATCAAACGGTTACTTTAATCATTAATGTAATGGTAAATGGAACAGGTAACATTTCAAATGTTGCAGCTGTTTCCATAAATCAGGAAAATATTGGTGATGAAAACGCTAGTAGTATTCCTTTAATTGCTAATCACACACTAACCTTTATTTCAGTAGATAACATTACTCAAAGTGCTACCTTGCCATTTAATATTACAGGAACTGTAACAAGTCTAAATAATTGGGCAGTAAATGGCTATGTAAACATTACTATTAATGGAACTGTTTATACTGCTACAGTTACTAATGGCACATTCCGTTTACCTCTAACCTACTATGTCTATGGATTATACAATGATTTAACTGTGGAATACTTTGGCGATGCATTATTCGCACCTTCCAATACAACTGGATGGTTAGACATTCTACCTGTATCTACCACAACAACTGTAAGTACTTCAACTGCTCTAATATTCAATTATCCGACAAATATTACTGCACTTCTTGTAGATCAATTTAACCGACCTGTTATTGGAGCTCTTGTAACATTCATTGTAGAGGGAACAATTATCGGAACAGGTATTACTAATGGTCAAGGAATAGCTATTCATAGCTTTACACCAGACCTTTTTATAGCTAATTATACAATTGAAGCTATTTATTCTGGTAATGGTACTTATTTATCCTCTAATGATACTTTCATTACATTATCTAGGGGTATGGATACGTATATTATTATTGCTGAAGTTACTACTAAGTCACTACGTAATACTACAATTTCAATTAGTCTTTACAATGAATTCGGAATTCCAATCTCAGGTGAAGTCATTAGGGTAGTTATTGCTAATATTGAGTACAATCTTACTACAAATGCTCAGGGTATAGCTTATCTTTATCATATTCCTCAAGATGCTACACCTATTCCTATTGAAGCAAAATTCATTGGAAATGCTTTTATGAGAGGCTCTGAGCAAATAGGTATTTTAAATGTTGAAAAACTTACTACAAAAATAGAATTAAATAATGTTGTTTTAAGCACTGTTGCTGAAACTACTTTAACAGCAATATTAAAAGATGAAGATGGAAATCTTTTATCTAATGCTGATATTGATTTCTATGTTGATGGAGTTTATTTAGCTACTTTTGTAACTGATTCTTATGGAAAAGTCTATGTAACTGGAGAGCAAATTCCTAAAGGCACTTATACTATTAGAGCTGTTTTTGCAGGTATGGCTAATATTTGGGCTGGAACCTCTTCAGAAAGCACTTTAACAATTCGCCCTATTAGAACTTCTCTTGTTGTTTCAACCATTCAAACACCTAATGAAACTACAATTTTCACAGCAAGACTCTTTGACGAATTTAATAAACCTGTAGCTAGAAAAATCATTGTATTTTACCTAGATGGTGTTTTCATTGGAATGGCTGAAACTAATCATAATGGAGTAGCTACTTTCAATCATTCATTTATCCCTAGTGGTAGAATTATTGCTGAGTTCCTTGGTGATAATATTTATCGTGAATCTATTGATAGTCAATATTTCGGTATTTCAGTATTAAACAATTTTACTAACACTACTAATACAACCAATACAAATAACACCACTAATAGCACAAATTCTAATAATAATGGTACTAATGATGATTCCTCTTTTAAAGATGATATTGAGGATATAAAAGGTGCAGCTAATAGTAAAGATAATTCTACTACAGTTTTAACTATGTTAACCACGGGTAATCCAATAGCTATACTATTAATACTCCTCTTAGCTCTGTTTATAATTGGCTTTAGACCTAAAAAGAAAAATTAGTATTTTTTACAGGATTTTGATTTTTTAATCCTTTTTTTTATTTTTTTATTCTTATTTTAAAATTAATATTAAAAATTTAGCTATTTAACTAATGTAATTACTGATTAATCACTGTCCCTAAAAAAGTTTTTAATCATGATTTCTCTAAATTATAGCTTAATTTAAAAAATTTAAGTTATTTGCTATTTAATTTAATAAAAATTCATTATAAAAATTTATTTTTAAAAATATTAATTATAAAAAATGTAATTTAATAAATAAAAATTTTTAATTAATATTAAAAATAATGATTACTTAAAAATTTTATTTCTAGACTATATTTTTTAAAAATCAATTTTAATTATTTAAAGTTATAAGATAAGTGAGAATCTTTTTTTTTAAATATTTTTAAAATTTTTATAAAATTTCTAATATTATTATAATAATTTTTATAAAATTTTTTAATTTTTTTTTTAAAAAAAATACTATTAAAACAATTTTTTTTTAAATACAATAAAATTATATAAAAGTAGTATGAAAAATAGCTAACATAAGATAATAACTTTTTTAAATTCTCTATTTATAGTGAATTAATTTTTACATATACTTGATGAATTATTATCACAGTAATTTAATTGACTAATAGATGATTTAAGATAATTTTTTTTTCAATAAAAATCTTAATTTAATAAATAGATTTTAAAGAGTCTTTTATTATTCTTTAAATTGATTTATTAATCACAGTTTTCTTAATTATTTATAAATTTAATCAATAGGTGATTTAATGCGTGTATTACTTATTCATTCTGATTATTTAAAATACAAAACAAAAAATAAAACTCCAATAGCTGAAGAAATAGATGATGTCAAAAAAGAAGGAATGTTTGAAGAATCTTTGGTTGTTTTCACAGCTGTGGAAAAAGAAGATGAAAAAGATCCTGAAACTTTAATTAAAAATTTAATCACTGAGATTAAAAGTGTTAATAGCCAAATAAAAGCAAAAAATATAGTTTTATATCCTTATGCTCATCTGTCATCTTCTCTTAGCTCTCCTGCATCAGCAATAGCTATTTTAAAAGAAGCTGAAACCACACTTATTCAAGAGGGTTTTGATGTTTTTAGGGTTCCATTTGGATGGTATAAGTCTTTTGAGGTTTCTTGTAAAGGACATCCTTTATCTGAACTTTCAAGAACAATTAGCTCTGTAAATGAAACATCTGATCAAATTGACGAGGATGTAAATGATGAAAAATCTAAGTTCTATATTTTAGATAATGATCAGTTATTTGACCCTGAAACTTATAAGTATGAAAATTCAGATTTAAAAAAAATCATGGACTATGAATTAGGTAGGGGAAAATCTAAAGATACTGAACCTCCTCATGTTAAATTAATGAAAGAAAAAGAATTAGCTGATTATGAAAGTGCAGCTGATGTTGGACATTTAAAGTGGTATCCTAAAGGAAGACTTATTCGAGATTTATTATCTGATTATGTTTATGATTTAGTTGTTGAAAGAGGAGCCATGCCTATTGAAACTCCTGTAATGTATGACTTAGCTAATGATGCTATTAATCAACATGCTTCAAAGTTTGGTGAAAGACAATATAAAATTCAAACAAAAAAAGAGCTTATGCTTAGATTCGCATGTTGTTTTGGAGCATTTAGAGTATTAGCTAATTCTTTTTTAACTTGGAAAAACTTACCTGCAAGAGTTTATGAACTTTCAACATATAGTTTTAGATTTGAAAAAAGAGGAGAAGTTGTAGGTCTTAAACGTCTTCGTGCTTTTACAATGCCAGATCAACATACTATTTGTGCTGATTTAGACCAGTCTTTAGCTGAATTTGAAAGTCAGGTAGAAATGTGTAATCAAACTTCACATGATTTGGATGTAAACTATGAAATAATCTTTAGAGCAACTCAGGAATTCTATGAAACTTACAAAGAATGGATGCATAAAACCGCAGCAAAACTGAATAAACCTATTATTTTAGAGCTTATTCCAGAGAGAAAACATTATTGGATTTCAAAAATGGATTTTGCAGCTATTGATTATTTAGGCAGACCAATTGAAAACCCTACTGTTCAAATTGATGTTGAAAGTGGAGAAAGATTTGATATAAGCTATTTAAATGAGGATGAAAAAGAAGCTTACCCTATAGTTCTTCATTGTAGTCCTACTGGTAGTATTGAAAGGGTTTTATGTAGTTTACTTGAAAAAACAGCTATTGAAATAAATGAAAAACCTCCTATGTTACCTGTTTGGTTATCTCCAACTCAGCTCCGTGTTATTCCAGTTGGTGAAAAACACTTAGAATTTGCAAATCAAATAGCAGAAAAAATAGCTACTCATAATATTAGAGTAGATCTTGATGATAGAGATGAAAGAGTTGGCAAAAAAATAAGAAATTCAGCTACTGACTGGGTTCCCTACACTATAGTTGTTGGAGATAAAGAAATGGAAACTAATGTCTTTTCAGTATCTGATCGTTTAAATAAAGATAAAAAAGACATGACTGAAGAAGATATTATAGATGAGATTCTTTCAAAAACTAAAAATATGCCATTTAGAAAGTTACCTTTACCAAAAGAATTATCTAAAAGGATAAATTTCCAATAGCTGTTGAAAGATTTACCTCCTATTTTTTTCATTTTTTTTTAAAATCTTCACTTCTTGAAAATAATTGTATTAGGAATTAAGTTTCAAAGTAATGATTTTTTAAAAATTTTTAATAATCATTTATTATCTTATCTAAATGATTAAATTTTTTTTTATAAAAATAATTTAATAATTATTTATTTTAATATTATTTTAAATAAAATTGTTTTTTTTAGGGTTGATATTTTTAATATTATTTTAAATAAAATTGTTTTTTTTAGAAAATGATTTAATTTTTTATAAATAATTTATTCAAACTTTTCTTCTAGGATAAATTTTTAAAGATTTATGAAGATAAAATTTTTCCAATTTTTAGAAAAATGAAGTTTTTCTCACATTCCTATATCCTGGATTTTAAAAATTTTTAAAAAGCAAAGACTTTTCTAGTATTGAAAAATGAAGATTTTCATAGATCAGAATTTTTATTTAAATATTTTTATTTTTAAATAAATCCAATAAAATTCATTTTTTAAAATATTTTATGTAATATATTTTTCTTTTTTAGGATATTTATTTCTTTATTATGATTTATTTTTTTTATTTTTAATTTATTTTTCTTTTTTAGGATATTTATTTCTTTATTTTTTTTTTTTTTTTTTTTTTTTTTTTTTTTATTTTTTTGAAATTTCTATAAACAAAAAAAAAAAAAAAAAAAAAATATCTGCAGAATATTCTAATAGACCGTAAAAAACATAAAATGTTTAAGTTGTGAAAGATTAAACACTGTAGTTTATACATGTAGCATGTGGACAGAGTTATTCTTACAGTTTCATCATGAAACTGGAATGTTCACAATTCCAGCAAAATCAAGCAATGGTGCATCACCAACTCTGGAGGCCACACCATTTCACTGGAATAGAGTATTTCACACACCGTCTCACTTCATCCAACAGTGAGTGACGAAGTATTTTGACTGCTGCATTCTTTAGCTCTATATTAATATGACCACATATTTATTCACTCTCCAGAATTATTTCCTATGTGTAGGAAGAGTTAGAGGAAAACACATAAAGCAACTCTGAAAGTCTGCCAGAAAGAGCCTCTTCAGGTACATTTCAACTTATTGCAAGGGTACACAGTATGTGTGACTGTGTGGAAGCATGTGCATGTACAAGGTCACCATTTTCATCATCTCTTATAATATGAGCAGCAAGTTTGTTTTATTGCATTCATGGAGGGAGAGCCCACTCATTTCAGGACAATCCCATAATAACTGATCATGAGTCATGTAGTCCCTACCACAACCTGGGAAGCGACGGCTATATTCAGTTTAATTGGTGCCAACACTACAGAAATTGTAGCCTCTCTAAATTCTGTTATTCCCTCTGTTACAAAGGATAATAAAAGGCAGTATATGTCATTCTCATTTCATTACAAACAATAATAAATTATGTAAAGCCAAAGGAAGGATGCTTTTACTTACACTGTTGTGCATGGGTCCACAAAATTTTTAAATACCTAGAAGGAACCTCAAAATTCTAAGCACGAGTAGGGTATCGTGAAGCAAATTCCATACTAAAGACCCACCCTTATTAGATGTTGTACAAAATTAGTCACCCTGCTGACCACACACCCAGAATTGTGCATCCCTGCTGGTGTTCATGAGAAACTTCAACCAATGTAACAGCTGTTTAAAAACAGTCATCGTGGAGTGGAAGTTGAAAAAGAAAGAGATCCATGTTTTAAAATAAATACAGGAACTTACTGGAATACCAAGATGTTCTTGATCCAGATTCATCAGTTTCATTTCATAATCAGAGACTTTTTCTTGGTTTGGAGACTCAAAAACAAAGGTAACAGTGTCAGCATTGTCCTGTGCTTTCATTGTTACAATATCATCATTGGCAGCACACTTAAGTATCTTGGACATACTGCAACAAAGTGTGAATTATTTCAAGACTTCAACCTGTGACACAAACACCACTGCTATATCAGCACCTTGAATATAGCAAAGAAACTTAATCATTACATTGAAAATTTAAAATGTACCAGAGATTAAACGCCACATCAACCTCAGCCCCAACACTAGATAGTAAGAGGTTAGCTTTTGATGATGCCATTTCATTAGATCCCTATACATACAGGATAGTAATCTGGGTAGGCCTAACAGCCATTCTGGACATGGCAACAGAAAA
>WRMT01000113.1 GCA_009777005.1 Methanobrevibacter sp.
GAGGATAGAACTTATTCTTTAAAATAACTATTTTTCTTTCTTTTTGTATCACTGATTTAAGAACTAATCTTATTTTTACATGTTTGGTTATAAAATTCCAATAGATAATTTAATTGAAAAAACATTGGAAAGTAATACTTTTTTGAGAAATAGCTAATGTTTATTTCACATAATAACTTATTTTTAAAAAAACAAATATTCCAACTGGTTTTCATTGTTATTATTTTAAATAAATATTTGAAATTTAAGTATTTATAAATAATTTAAACGATTATTATTTATAAAAATATTATTAGAAAAAATAAAAAAATATTCAAAAGTAAAAAAGGAAACAGGATAAAAAAGTAAAAAAAAGTAATGTATCTCCTATTAATCTACTAATTAAATAAGGAGATAAAAGAAAAAAATTCAATCATCTCTTTTTAGCCATATATCCAATAAATACGACGGATAAAATCAGGACAATAGCTACATAAGATAAATAAGGATTATCCTCTATTTTCAGTGGATTTTTATCTTCAATAAATATTTCTTTTGGATTATTAGACTTTGAATCACCTTCGGTTACTGGGTTTTTTGAAGCTATATTGAAAGATTTACTATTGCTTGGGGAATTATCTATTCCTATATTTTCTGTTCCATTTCCTGTATCATATGCACTGCTATCAAAACCATAAATTCCTTGGTTTGGATCATTACTATTTCCATTAACTGAAATAATGTCTCTATCAACCCAAACTGAAACTAAATTCGCTGGATTTTTTGAATTATAAGCAGCTACTCCATTTTTAACAGAAATGGTTTTTTTATTTTCACCATCTGAAAATATAACATTAAATGAAGCAAGATTATTAGCTACTTTATCTCCATCGTAAAATATTAGCTTATAACCATTATTAGACTTAACTAATTTTGCAGTAATCAAGTTAGATGTTATTTTAGGACACAAACCAGAATAAGATTCATAATTACTACCATACCAATTAGAACCAATTTTTACTCTTATTAAATCTATGTTTGCTCTTATGGAGAATCTAGAATTTCCATAAAATGCATTGCTCTCTATAGTTGGTGCTTCATTTCTATCAGTGTAAGTGTAACCAAATAATATTCCAATTGCATTATGATACTGATCTTCATTTCCATTTTCTAAGTTTGTTTTAATATTATTAGAGATTATAGTGTCATTTTTTGAAACAGAATCTATAAGTATACCACGACTAGATCTTGAAATATTATTTTTTGATATATAGGTATTCTCTGTATTTTCAATGAGTTCTATTCCATTGACTTTGTTTTCATTAAGGTTATTATTAGAAATTTCTATTTTTGAAGTTTTTTGTAAGCTTATTCCACTTTTGTTATTATTTTCAATATTATTACTAGCTATTTTGCTGTTTTTTGATGATAAAATTCTTATCCCATTTCCTTTATTTTCCCTAATATTATTTTTGTTGATGAGTATATTTTCTGAAGATTTAATATTAATTCCTTCATTGTTTTTTTCTATATTATTATGGTTGATTTCAATGTTTTTACTATTTTCAATAATTATAGAACTATCAGAGGCGTTAATAATATTGTTATTAAAAATTTTAATATTATTAGAATTATTTACAATAATCCCTGCCTTATCTGCCACAATAGTGAATCCTGAAATATTGGAACCAGAACTACCTTCTTTAAAATAAAATACTGTAGAAATTGAATTCATATTATTGGGCTGTGCATAAAGAGTTGTTTTATTTTTACTCATGATATTTAGAGTTTTATTTATTGTTAATGATATATTACTATAATTTGATCCTAAAAAGATTATATTACTTCCTGGAGCTGAATTGTCTATAATTGATTGAATTTCAACATTAGCTAATCCTTTATCTACATTTATATTTGCAGCATAACTTGTATCAGCGATTATTAAAATACTACATAATGATAATATACAGAATAAACAATATAATGAGAAAATTTTAGCTATTTTTAGCTTGTTGATTGAGCCACCTCCATTAATTTTACTATAATTAATTTTTTCATTGAAAAATTAATTTTTCATGAAGTTAATTGGGTTTTAAATAAAAATAAAATCTAAACCCAACATTATAACTATATCAAAATGTATATATATACATGTCCCTAATTAAATATATATTGATTAATCAGTATTAAAAATAGCTATTTTAAAAATTATGGGTCTTTTAAAGACCAAATCTAAGAAAAGTTGTAATAAAAAGGAGAAAATCTATGTTTAGTCAAAATATAATCGAAATGATAATTATCTTATTCTTATTTTCTTTTGCAATAGCTATTTCTTTAAAAGAATATAAATTAGGGAGATATAAATCATTCATGCTAACTATATATTTTGAAATATTATTGGTGTTGTCATTGTTCATTTCTAATATTTATGAAAATACTGTGATTTCTGTTATAAACAATTATTTAAATATTAGTATGATTTTAATTGGAATGATGCTTGTTTTTAATGGTTTCATCTTTATAAAAGAGTTTAAAAATAAAAGTTCTAATAAAAAAACAAAATTAAAACTTTCAAAAGTTAAACTACTAGTAAAAAATAACATCTCAATAATTATATTACTTACCTGTAGCTATTTTGGGGTTTTAATTAATATTATTTATCTTGCTCCCTCTATATGGTTTCCAATATTTGATTTAGGAATTGTTTTAGCATTTTTCTCCTTTATTTTAATAGTAGTCATATATTCATTCTTAAATAATTTTATTCAAACCAAAAAGACCTATGGATTTATTGGAAAATTTCTAATATTAATGGGACTATATTTTTTAGCTATATATGCTTTTGTTCCAAACTTTCAAATTGCCTTATCAAGCTCAATGAATCCATTGGATCTTCCTATTAATAATATGCTTATTTATATCTTAGCTATAGGAATTATATGTTTTATATCTGGTTTTATAATTAAAAGATCTAAAAAATTTAAAAATCTTATTTAAGTCTATTTAAATCGTGTTCATGTTTTTATTTAACATTATTTAGAGCTTTATTAAAATCATTATTTAAAAAAATTAAAAAAAGAATTTAGAATATATAAAAAAATCTGTATTTCATGGAAATTATTAGACCAAAAAGGGATGATTAAATGGAAGTATTAGGTAGTGAAATTTTATCAAGTTTTTTACATGCAATTTCTCAGAGTTTATTAATACCTGTTATAATAATACTTTTAATATTTATATTATTTACTCTAATTAGCTTTGGTGGACTTATATCAGAATACACTTCAAGAAAACAGTTGAAATTAAGCACAATTGAATCATTGATAAAATCATTAAATAAATCAAATGATTATAGTACAATGAAGGATATAGTAGAAGAATCAGAGATTGATGAAAAATATAAAATAGCTATTATTAAAGTAATTGACAATAATACACTTGGAAAAGAAACAAAAAAAGCTTTTGCTAATAGGATTCTTGAGGAAGAAGAACTAAAGATGGAAAAAATCGTTGAAAAGACTGATACTATTGTGAGACTTGGACCAACTTTTGGTTTGATGGGAACATTAATTCCAATGGGTCCTGGTCTTGCAGCATTAGGGGCAGGAGATATAGAATTATTAGCTCAAGCTATTATAATAGCATTTGATACTACTGTTGCGGGCTTAGCTGCTGCTTCAATAGCTTATATCATTTCAAGACTTAGAAAAAGATGGTATGAGGAAGATTTATCTAATTTTGAAATACTCATTAATTCGACTTTGGAAACTCTTGAAAAAAAATAGCTAATAGACTTAAAAAGATTTAAAAGGTTTAAAAAAGTGATAGTAGTGGAATTAAAAAGGTTGTAAACTGTTTAAAGAAGGGATAGTTAGTGAATTAAAAAGGTTGTAAAATGCTTAAAAAAAGAAGAAGATTTTTAAATAAGAATATGGGAGATGAGGATCCATTATCTGGAATGGTTAATTTAACTGATGCAATGTTAGTATTAGCTGTTGGATTTTTAATATTTACAGTTATGTCCATGAATATGCAAAGTGTTATTTTCAATGATTTAAATCCTCAAGAAAAAAGTGAATTAGCTGAAGCTATAAGAAACACAGTAGCTATTAATATGGGTGAAGATTTTAATGGGACTGTTGATGTTTCTTCTGGTGAAAGTGAAGGAATGGAGCAGATGGGAACAGTTTATAAAGATCCGAATACTGGTAAGTTTATAATGATTCCTCCAACAGATTGACTATAATATTTTAAAATGCTTGAATATTTTTACAAAAAAAAAATGAAAATAAATTATAATTTATTTTCTTTAAAAAAAAATTTTTTATTTTTTAAAATTTTAGGAATTATTCTTATTATTCTTTTCCAACCATTATTTCAGTTGATTTTATAATAGCTGAAACATCATCTCCTTTTTTTAGTTTTAATCCTTCAGCAGATTCTTTAGTGATTATAGCTGTTATTACAGCAGGGTCTTCTATTTTTATTTTAATATTTGCCATTACAGCTCCTAATTCCACATTTTCTATTTTTCCTTCTAAGATATTTCTTGCACTAATTTGCATATTATTTCTCCAATAAACGTTTTCATATTATAAATTTATTCTAGTCTTGAAAGGAAATATTTTTAGCAATGATTTATTAAATATTAATTTATTTTTTTAAAATTGATTGTTAATTATTTTAATAGAAAAAATAAATGAATATAATAAATTTTTAAACTACCATTCTAAAAACTTTGTTCTCAGGACTATAATTAGTAATTAATATTAAAATAATTTAAATTTTTTGTTTATAGGAGATATTCAGTTATTTGTGGAACCTTTCTTGAAAATTAAAAAAATTATCGTTACAAAGGGTTATTTTAACATAAATGATTTTTATTTGATTTTTTCAGTGGTATATTGTTTACTGGTTTTTAATCTATTTCCAAGATTATAATATTGATATAAATCTTATAATCTTAAATTTAATTTATTATTTTAAAAATAAAATTTTTTATTTTTTTAGAAATAAATCTTTAAATTTTAAAAATAAAATTTTATTTATTTTTTTTAGAAATATAATATTGGATAAAACTTTTGAAAATCTCAATCTCATTAATTTATCAAATTTTATTTAATAAATTATTATAAAAACGGTTGAAAATGTTTATACTTATGTGTATCCTTTTTGTAAGAAATGTAACTCCAGAAATGTGATTGGATGGAGTAATAATGATAAATTAATTATTGACAAGGATGCAAATAAGCATAATATAACTGTTCAAATTTATAAATCTTCATCATGTGGTAAATTTTCTCAAACTGAATTTACTGAGGTGTATGATTTCTATTGTAATTTTTCTATTGAGACTAAAAATAAGTCAGTTAAAAATATGGAGTTAGACAGTATTTCATTGCGAAATACAAGCAAAACACATAAAATCTTCAACAATGTTCTGTTATCTCATGAAATCGTCTGGAATTCTTGTTTAATTATAACTGACACTTATTTTACTTGTGATACTGAAAAATTATCTGGTTATTATGAGCATGATGAGCAATGGGTTAAAATTTATGGTTTTTAAATGGAATATATATGTGTTCTCTTTGATTTAATATATAATGTGCCAATTGCCGAAACATTATACGATGATTTAGAAGCAGATACTATAAAAGATTTTATTGAAAGTACTATTATCTTAAAATTAAATTTTCACGGGAAATTTTTAATTGTTTTTTCTTTTTATCTATTTTTAAGCTATGTTTTTATTAAATATTTATTTAAGTTATAGATGTATACTTTTTTTATTTTTTTTAAAAATATATATTCCTTAATTTGAATATCTTAGGGGTTTATTGGAAATTTAGTAGTTTTTCATTAAAATATACATTGAAAAGTTTTTTATTTTTATCTTTCTCATTTTTTTATCAATTTTTTTATTTAATCTTCGTTTTAATTGTATATGTATACTTTTTTCTTTTGATACAATTTTTTGTATATTTTCTGAAAAAATTTAATTTTTTTTTAAAATTAATATTTTATTATTTAGGTTTATAATCAATTATCTTTCTTAAATTATTTTTTTTATTAAAATTTATTTTTAATTGCTTTTTATTTTAATTTTAATCTTTTTAAAAAATTTATTTTCATAAATAATCCACTTTAATTGTAGATGTATACTTTAAAAAACAATAGATAAGTATATATGCGAATATTCGATAACATATTTGCTATAGTTAATGAGAGAATAGCTTAAATTTATTTAATAATTAGGGTGCTAGATTTTCCTGAAAAAATGAAGGAGGGATAATGCCTATTTTGTATGTTTCAAGATATTTTTATATTGAGTTTCTAAAAGTACAAATGGATTTCACTTAAAAGTTTGTTAAGTTTTAGTAAAATCGGTGAATTATGATTTAAATCAGTTTCCAAAGAGTCAGTTTTTACCCATTTTTGAAGTATGTGGATTTTCATTATTATTGACATCCACGCCTATATTTTTAGAATTTTTTCTCTAAAAGATTATACAATTTGTACTTTTACAGACAAAATATATTTTGAGCTCAGAACATATTAAATAAGCTGTCAAACACCTCCATTTTTTCTCAAAAATCTAGGATCTAAGATCTTATAAATGCAAACAGTTATATATTATTAATTACTGCCGTATATTTGATAAATATATTTTTGTAATAATCAAATTGTTTATAAAAAATATATATAAATCATATAAAAGCAAACAATTTAAATTACAATTTTTATATTTATTATATTGATATTCTTGATTAAATTAATTGTCTTGAAAAGAAAGTTTTTAAGTAATGTATTTGATTATTACCCTATTTCTATTAAAGTCGCTGATTTCGCATATTTGTAGAAATGGTTCGTAAAGTTTATCATTAGAAAATAATATTTTTTCAAATTTAGCATCTAAATTTGAGTTTTAAATAAAGTCTTATTTGATTGAATAATCGTTTTATTGGAGTGAATAATCGTTTTTATCGGAGTGAGATAATCATTTTATTATAGAAAAATAAGTGAAAAAATCTTTAAGTAGGCGGTATTGTCTTTAAAATGGCTGTGTAAAGCTACTGAACATTTTTAAATTTTAAAAATGTATCTATCTTTATGAATTTTAATAGCTTTTCCATAGTCATGAATATTTTATTGAGATTTTGTGAAAAATTAGATTGTAAAATCCCCAATGATTTCATAGTACCTAAAATAATGGTTATTTTTATTGATGAGTAGAAAATTATATTTTTGCAATGTTTTTTTCTTTGTGGAATTTTGTACTTATCTAATAAAAAGAATTCAATATTTTTATTTTATAATTTTATGCTTTTTATGGCATTTTATTTAACAAGGTGTCTGTTTTATGTGAAAAAACGGAGGTTGTATGATTGTTTAATATGTTAAATGTGTGATTATTTGATTTTCCAAAAGTACAAAAGAATTTTAACTTAACTTTAAAAATTCACGGGTAAAATCTTTAAATCTAGATTTTAATAACATTCTATAAGGTAATTCTTAATTTATAAAATTCATTTGCACAATCCTTGAATTTTGATTTTAAGTAATTTCCGCAAAGTAAACTTTTTAGCTAATTTTTAGCTATTTACTTTTCTTATTTATTGAAATAAAACACTTAGATTATAGAATTTAAATTTAAAAGATATAAAATTGTACTTTAATGAAATACTCATTTTAATGAACAACATATTAAATAACATATCTTTACTTTCAATTTTTTCGATTTATCCAGTACACATTGTTAATAAATAAAAATATTTGTTGATATTTTTCATTGATTAAAAAATTGAATTTATTAAATATTGATTCCTTCTAAGAGGAGGTTTAAAACATGCAAAAAAAAAATGCTAAAGAACATTTTATTTCCACTTTTTTCATAACAATAATGTTATTAACTTTAATTTGTAGTTTACAAACGAGTTTTGCAATTATACCCACAAATTCTACTATTGAGTTTAATCCTAATCCTGTTGTATTAGGTGGTACTATTGTTATATCTGGTATTGCCACCGATCAGAATGGTGGTGTATTAGCTAATGAGGGTTTATATCTTAATATTGATGGTGTGGATACTTATGTAGTTACTGATGTTAATGGATTTTGGTCTTTTGATTATACTGCAAGCAGTCTGGGTACTATTGATGTTAGTATTAGTTGGTTTAATGGTGATGAGAATTATAATAGTTTTGTCAATAGTTCATCTTTTTTAGTTGTAGATGCTACTATAAATAATCCTAATAACTCTAATAACTCTAATAATTCTAATAATCCTATTCCTAATCCTAATTCTAGTCTTAATTCTAGTCCTGATCTTAATCTTAATCCTATTCTTAATAATCCTTATAACCTTAATATTGGCGAATTTAATAGTAATGATACTAATTCTCATAGCAACGATGAAAATGAGGATGAAATTAGGGAGTTAATTTTGGGGGATTATGAAGATTTATATGAGGATGATTCTAACAAACCATCTAGCAATGTTACTGCCAAAACAATACCTATGAAAAATACAGGCATGCCAGTAATAGCTATTATAGTATTGTGTTTAACAATAGTTGGAATTAGCTTTAGTAGAAAACAAAAAAGATAAAAAATTTAGTTAATTTTTTTAAATTATAGTAACCGACAGAAATTTTTGAAATAATAAATTTTAAAAACATTATGAAATTAGTCTTTTATTAAATTAAAATCTTTTTGGCAATGATTTTTAAAATATTATCTTTTCGAAATCAAATGTCTTTGAATATAAAAAATTTTTATTCATTGAGGTTTCCTATTTAATACATTTTTAGTTTTTTGTATTTTTGAGAGTGTCCAGAAAGTAATTTTTGTAAATAAAAATGCTTAAAAAATAAAGAATTGTTCAATGAAATG
>WRMT01000114.1 GCA_009777005.1 Methanobrevibacter sp.
TAATAAAATTTTTCATGATAATGAACAAAATAATAATTTTTATTTAGGAATAAAATAATTTAAGTAAACAATTAATTTTTAAATTATAATAATTTAATAGTGAAAGATTAATTTATTTAAAATAATAATTTATATAAAGATAATATTTTTATTAATTTCATTCTTATTAAAATAATTAATTATTAATATTAAAAATAATTAGTTATAGTCATTTATACTTAGAATAAAAAGAAATAATAAAAATAATTAATGAAATAAAAATATTTGTTAATAAAAAACTTTAGAAAAGCAAAATAATCAATAGCTATTAGAAAAATAACTACAAACACCTTGCTAATCAATAGCTACACACATAAAAATAACTACAAAACCACTTATTAATAAATAGCTACCACATAAAATAACTACAAACTCATTGCTAATTACTAGCTATTTTACACTTTTCAATGGCAGAAATTATCTCATCTAAACCTTTACCTTCTTTAAGACTAGTTTTTATAACTTTTACATCAGGATTGATTTTTTTAGCATCATCCACCATCTTATTTTCATCTGCTCCAACAGCATTAGCTATATCCACTTTATTAATTATGATTAAATCAGCACTTTGGAAAATAAAAGGATGCTTTTCTACAGTATCATCACCTTCACTAACACTAACAATCACAATTCGCATATGTGATCCTAAATCAAAGTCTACAGGACATATTAAGTTACCTACATTTTCAATGAACAAATAATCAACATTAGCTAAAGGAATATCATTTAATGCATGTTCCACTAAATGAGCATCCAAATGGCATTCTTTTCCAGTATTTAAACCAATAACAGGAACATCATATTTTTCAAATCTTCCAGCATCAAATTTACTTATAACATCTCCAGCTATAACCCCAATGGTTCCATCCATATTTTGAATAAGTTCTTCAATAAGTGAAGTTTTTCCAGAACCAATAGCTCCAACAAAATCAACTCCAAATACACCATTCTCCTCAAGTATTTTCTGATTTTTATCAGCTAATTTTTTATTAGCTTTCATTATATTATGTTGAACCTCTATTTCAGCTATTTTATGCATAAATTCCACCTTTATTCAAATAAATTATAATGTTTTTTTTATTAATATGATAATATTCAAATTAAAGTTAAAATTATAATGTTTTTTTTATTAATATGATAATATTCAAATTAAAGTTAAATAACAATTATTAAATTATAAATAATTAATTAAATGAATAATTAAATAATAATTAATTAAATAATTAATCATCTTTTTCAACGACAATACTTTTAACAGTGCAATCTTTTCCATTTATAATTGACACACGATTATTCTCACATTTAGGACATTCAACAATTGGAGTATAATGGTCTAAATCATCACCATCTACTTTTCCTTCAAAACCACAATTTGAACACTGAATTTCAATTGGAATTTCTTCAATTATAAATTTAGATTTATTAGCTATTGTATCTTCACTTAAAACATCAAGCATAAACTTCACTTGTTCTGGATTTATTAAAGCCATTTTTCCAATTTCAATTGTCACTTCGATAACTTCAGTAGCTTCATTTTTTTGAGCATTTTCAAGTACAGCTTTTAATATGCCATCAGCCATTGATAATTCATGCATGAGTACACCTCTTAGCTACAATAATAATTTATTTATGGTAATTATATATTTTATATTAATTTTCTTATTATATATCTTGATATATTTAAATGTAATATTTTATAATTAATTATTATAGGATAAGATAAGATTCAAAATCGGCAAAAATTCTAAAATATCAAGTTTCATCTAACCCAAAATTAAACATCAAACCAATGAATTTTAATACCAAAAATAGATAAAACTTTAATATAAAAATATATTATAACATTATGATTTAAATCATTCCAATATTTATAACTTATATAATTTATTATTTATACATGACGAAGAAAAAATTTTAATGGTGATATTATTGATAATAGGTTGTTCAGCATCACAAAAACTCGCAGCTGAAGTTGCAAATGAGCTGGAAGAATATTTATGTCCAATAGAAACAAAAAAATTTCCTGATGGAGAAAGATATATTAGAATAAAAGGAAACATAGAAAAAAAAGTTGTTGTGATTCAATCAACTGGATATCCCCAAGATGAAAATCTAATAGAGCTACTTTTTACCATTAAAAATCTAAAAAATTTAGGTGTTCAAGAAATAAAAGTTGTTATTCCTTATTTTGGATATGGTAGACAAGAAAAACGTTTTAAAGAGGGAGAAGCTATTTCTGCAGAAATTGTAGCAAAACTAATCGAAAATTCAGGAGCAAATGAAGTAATATCAATAAACCTCCATGAAGATAGTGTTAGAAACTTTTTCAATATTCCAAGTAAAAATATATCAGCTACTGCACCAATAGCTGAATATATTGGAGATATATCAAATAATCCAATTATCATAGCTCCAGATAAAGGAGCATTAGATTTTGCTGAAGAAATATCAAAAATATTAGGATGTGACTCCACTTATTTAAATAAAGTGAGAATAAGTCCTGAGAAGGTTGAAACACAAATTGCAGATATTGCCATTAATTCCGTTAAAGGTAAGGATGCATTTATTGTAGATGATATAATAGCTACTGGAGGAACCATAGTTAATGCAATAGCTATACTTAAAGAACATGGAGCTAAATCTGTTAGTGTTTGCTGTGTCCATCCCATTCTTGTTAATGATGCAATATTAAAAATTTATGCAGCTGGAGCTAAATCAATAGCTGGAACAGATTCACTGAAATCTGAAGTTAGCTGCATTTCAGTAGCTAAAATAATAGCTGACGCCATAAGATAACTATATTATGTTAAAAAAAGATTTTATTGCTGTATAAATGGCTTAATCTATTTAAATACAATTTTACAGTGAAAACTATTCTTTTTAATAAAATAATAAATAAATAATAAATAATAAATTAAAAGATTTTGTATTAATTCTTATCATGGACATATTATTGTATTAAGCTATTATTAATGATATTTTAAAGATTAAATTAATAATCGAAAATAAAAATGAAATTAAACAATAAAACTTTCATAGAAACACTGGAAACAGAAGATATTCCCTGGGAATTATTAGAAGGACCTTATGAAAGAAGTTCGAATTTTCCTCAATGGATATCTTCACTTACAATGGAACAGGAAAATATAGTTAATATCAAAGAAAAAATCGCCTTAAACTTTGAACATCAAGGAACTTTATGGTCTGTTACACCATTTATCATGCTGGTTCTTCGAAAAACTTTAAAAAACACTCATAATCCACTTGTAATATCCGCCATATTAGATTTATATGAAATAATATATGAATTAGCTAATGACTATGGAAAAATCTATAATGATGAGCAGAATAAGCCACTTCTACTTTTTTCAGATATGCTTAAGGAAGAGAACTTACTTCCCAAAGTATCAAGATTTCCAGATGATTACGAAGATGAAGATCTATTTTCGCAAGAATATCATGAAAATATGTCTGATGAACTGTTTATTAGCTTTTATTATTATTCTTGGATGATATTAGCTTACTCAATAAGCTATGATTTTCCACAATTAAAAGAAATTCCAGAAGATTCTATAAAAAAAAGACTTAAAAAATTTGAAAATAGCTCAGTAAACTCATTTTTAACTGATTTGTTGATAAACGATTAATATACTAGTTTTTAGCTAAAAAATAAATCATAATCATTTAAATTTGGAAAAAAAAAAAACAAACAAACAACAACAATGTGAAAATTTTAAAAAATATTTATTATTAAAAATTTTTTTTTCAAAAATATAATTTAAAAAAATAAGATTATAAAACATTGAAGAAAAAAAACCCTCAATTAAAAAAAATTATACAAAAAAAATACCATAACAACAACAATAAAACTAAAAAACATTAAAAAAAAGCAATACCCCAATTAAAAAAAAATTATACAAAAAAATAAAATAAATAAAAAAATGAAAAAAAAGCAATACCCCAATTAAAAAAAAAATTATACAAAAAAAATAAAATAAATAAAAAAAATGAAAAAAAAAGCAATACCCCAATTAAAAAAAAAATTATACAAAAAAAATAAAATAAATAAAAAAAATGAAAAAAAAAGCAATACCCCAATTAAAAAAAAATTATCCTAAAAAATGAAAAAAAATGAAAAAAATTAAATTTGATTATTACCTGATTTATTATGAGTACCGTATCCATTAAGGTTTCCATCAGGAACTTTATTAGCTACTGCACTGCTAATCTTCTTCATTTTTTTAATTAAGCTATTCTTTTTATTCCCACTCATTAAAATATTTTCTAAAACATCACCAAGAGTATCTACTGGAATAATTTCAACTTTATCCTCGTATACTTTTTCAATCATAACATCTTTAAGGTTTGATTTAGGAATAATGACTTTTTTAATCCCTGCTTCTGCAGCAGCTTCAATTTTTCCAGTAGCTCCACCAATAGGAAGAACATCTCCACGAACACTTAAAGATCCGGTTAAAGCTACAGATTGATCTGCTGGAATTTCTTCAATAGCTGAAATAACAGCTGCAGCTATTGAAACACTTGCACTGTCGCCTTCAACACCATCATAGGTTTGTAAGAATTGAACATGAATATCATATTGAGAAATATCTGTGCCAGTATGTTTTTTAATAAGTGCACTAACATTTTGAACAGATTCTTTAGCTATTTCACCAAGTTTACCAGTAGCAATGATTTTTCCTTCTCTTGTACTTTGAGCTGGAGCTGCTTCAGCAGCTATTGGTGAAACTAAACCACTTCTATCTCCTATAATAGCTAAACCATTAACCATCCCTACTTTTCCACCTTCAGGATTGAAAACACTGTATTCTTTTCTTTGGATAATAGATCTATCAGCTATTTGTTGTTCTAAGGTTCTTGAGAATTTTTTAGCAGTGACAACATGCTCAGAAGAAACAATGTCTACTCCTTCTTCTTTAGCTACATCCCCTGCAGCTCGAACAAGTCCTCCTAAATCTCTAAGTCTCAGAGTTAATGAATCTTTTTTACCTGCTCGACGTTTAGCTTCTCTAATAACTTCATCTAAAGCATCAGGAGTAAAATGTGGAATTCTTCCATCATTTTTAACTTCTTGTGCAACAAATTGAACAAGTTTCTCTCTGTTTTCCTTATTATCAGGCATGCTATCCTTCATAAAGACTTCATAACCATAGCCTCGGATTCTTGAACGCATAGCTATATGCATACCTTCAAGTACTTGAATATTACCAGAGGCAACAAGGACGAAATCACATGGAACTGATTCAGAATGAACCATAGCCCCACTACTGTTTTCACTTTGACCAGTAATAGAATATTTTTTCTCTTGCATTGCAGACAATAGCTCTTGCTGTGTTTTCATGGTCATACTGCCTATTTCATCAATGTAGAGGACTCCTTTATTTGCTTTATGAATCATACCTGCTTCAACACGTTCGTGTGCAGGTGTTCCTAATCCTCCAGATTGATATGGATCATGTCTTACATCTCCAAGTAAAGCACCAGCATGAGCACCAGTTGCATCAATAAAAGGAGCAAACCTACGTTCACCATTGCCAACTAATAGTTTAGGAGCCATGGATATACTTTTAGGTTTTATTTGCATAGATATGAAAAATAGTACAAGAGCAGCTATAATACCAAAAATTAGTTGATTATAATAGAAACCTAAAGCTATTAAACCAGCCATTCCAATTAATGTGACTAATGTTTTCTTTTCATCATATCCTTTTGCATCAGTTTTATTAGCCATGACAATTTTTTTACCTTCACCTGCAGGAACTGGTCTAATTAATGGGTTATTTGCATCTTCAGCATTAGGATAAACCAAAATATCTTGTAAAACTTCAGGAGGAAGTAATTCAGCCATTCCTTTAGCAAGCATGGATTTTCCAACACCAGGATCTCCAATAAGTAAAACATTTCTTCTCTGCTTAGCTGCCTTCTTAATAGTTTCAATAGATTCTTCATGACCAATAACTTGATCAATAAGCAAAGAAGGAACTTCAATATCTTTAGAACTTCCAATTTTACCATAATCTAACATAGGAATTTTTTCATCATTGTTTAGATTATTATCTGACCCTATGCTGTTTTCAGAATTTTCGTTATTTTTTGATTCTTTATTTCCTATTTCAATTTCATTATTATTTTCCATATTTAATAATTCCTCATTTTTAATTTTAGAAGATCCATTCTCATTAACATGTGATTCCTCATCAGCATGATATGACTGTTTATTAAATTTCATGAAATGTCCTCAATTCAATTTTGATCATTTGAAACTTTATAATCTATTAATTAATATTCAACAATAAAAAACAACTAAATTTAAATAATCCTTATTTTATGTATTTTAGTTAAAACCATTAAATAATATTCATTCCATAAATACAGATTTTATGTATTTTCATTTAAAAACCATTAATATAATACTATAATACTCATACCATAAACAGATTTTATGTATTTTATTAAAATCATTTAATATGATATTTATGTATCATAATATCATAAAGACCAAAATCTTTCTAATAACCAAAATATACAATAATATAATGAAAAAAATAGTAAGAAATAAGGTCTGTTAAATAATTTAAAAAATTTTTATTAATGATAAATAACTAAAAACATATTTAATAAGAAATTTTTTAATTTTTAATTCTAAACACTATGATTATTGTATATATTTTTAAATATAAATAGCTTTGTATTTTAGTAAATTTCAGTAATTAAAAGATTTAAATAATATGTTATATTAATGACTTCAAAAAAAATTAAAATTATCAACAACAACAAAAATGATTTTATCCAAATATATTAATTGCTTTTAATATTATAAAAAAATATCCTATAATAATAAATAGAAAGAATTAAAACTATTCTCTATTTTCTAAGTTTTATATTTATCTTATAAATTAATATTTAATAAATAATTAAATTAATAATTTAAAATAAAAAATATTCAAATCGATTTTTGAATAAACAATAATATAAAAACATTTTAAACTTAAAAAAAAAAATATTTCTAAAAAAAATTAATATATTTCAATAACAATTATTTCAATGTATCAATTTACTTAATAAACAATTTTAGGAGAATTAATATGGCAAAATGTATAATGGTTCAAGGAACATCATCTAATGCAGGAAAAAGTGTTTTAGTAGCTGCCCTATGTAGAATATATTCACGAAGAGGTTACAAAGTAGCTCCTTTCAAATCACAAAACATGTCTTTAAACTCTTTCACTACTAAAGAAAATGGAGAAATAGCTATTGCCCAAGTTTTACAAGCTGAAGCTGCAGATATTGAACCAAGCATCCATATGAATCCGATTCTCCTAAAACCAAAAGGTAATTTCACATCCCAAGTTATTATTCAAGGAAAAGCAGTAGCTGATATGGATTTTTACCAGTATCAACATGAATTTAGAGAAACTGCATTAAAAGCTATTGAAGAATCATTAAATATTTTAAAAGAAGAATATGATATTATTATAATTGAAGGAGCAGGTTCTCCAGCTGAAATAAACATGCGAAAAGAAGATTTAGCTAATATGGAAATAGCACATTTAGCTGATGCAGATGTATTACTTGTAGCTGACATTGATAAAGGTGGTGTTTTTGCATCAATAGCTGGAACATTTTCACTTTTAGATAGCTATGACAGGAAGCGATTGAAAGCCGTGGTTATTAACAAATTTAGGGGAAATTTAGATATACTGATGCCTGGAGTGGAAAAAATTGAAAAAATAATTAACGCTCCAGTATTAGGAGTGCTTCCTTATGATAATAGTTTAAAACTTCCTGAAGAAGATTCAGCATCATTACATGAACACAAATTTGATTCAAATAAAGAAATTATAATTGGAGTAATTAAACTTCCAAAAATAGCTAATTTTACAGACATTGACCCCTTTGAATTTGAAGATGACATTGGTTTAAAATTAATTGATATACATGATGAAATCAAAGAAGTAGATGCTATAATTATCCCAGGGACAAGAAATACTGTTGAAGATTTAGAAAATTTAAAAGAAACTGGAATGGATGAAAAAATAAAGAAATTAGCTAATGATATTCCAATAATTGGTATTTGTGGAGGATATCAAATATTAGGTGAAAAAATCCACCACATCAATGAAAAGAATGAAGAAATAATTGTTGATGGTTTAAACCTTTTAAAAATAGAAACTTTCTTTAAAAAAGACAGTAATATGGACAAAATAGTGGAACAAAGTATTGGGACAATTATAAACAATAATTCTTCTAAAACAAACTTAAATGCATCATCTAACTTAGCTAATAGTATGTTTTCATCAATTCCAGATGAAGAAATAAGAGGTTATGAAATCCATGAAGGAATAACAAAATTAACAGGATCACAGCCTTTATTAAAGATAAAAAAAGGAGTTGGAAACTCTATCTCAAGTGAATATGATGGAGCTATTGAAGGAAATGTTATTGGCAGCTATTTCCATGGAATATTTCACAATTACAATTTTAGAGCATGTTTTTTAAATTATTTAAGAGAAAAAAAAGGTTTTAAACCAAAATTTGATGAAGATCCTTATGAGGCAAAAAAAGATTATTCTATTGAAAAATTAGCTAAAATCGTTGAAAACAATTTGAATATGGAATTTATTGATAAGCTAATAATAAAGAAATAATATATGTCATTAAGTCATTCTCTTATATGAATATTACAATTTTTAAACCATATCCATATATTATGGT
>WRMT01000115.1 GCA_009777005.1 Methanobrevibacter sp.
TTATAATATTGTTGTGGCAGCATATCCTGTATTTTTGTACGTTGTTTTTCCTGCAGGAAGGCAAGAGCACTTTCCTCCCTCCACCAGAAACAAAAGACACAAAAAAAAGATAAGATGCCACAACAAAATTATAAAAAAAAAAATTAAAATTAAATTTAAAAAAAAAAAAAAAAAAAAAAAAAAAAAAAAAAACTTGAAACTTATTCACATGAACCTTAAACTTTATATAAATTATATCTGGAATCAGTTAAATACTAGGATAAAACCCATAAAGTTTATATGAATTAGCTTTCCAATTAGCTACATATCCTAATCTATTTCCTTTATAAATCCCATCTGCTACCATCCATTGATCATTAATGAGGACTTGTACCCAAACATGAGAAACAGTAACTCTAGCTAAATCTCCTTTAGTAAAATCACATCTTCCATTAACATATCTTACAGGTATATTACTTGCCCTAAGTAGTGAAGTCAAAGCATGGGAATTATCAACACAATTTCCCTTTGAATTTTTAATTGTTTTTTCACCACCATATTTTGTATTACTGTATCTAGAGTATTTAATATTGTTTTTTACCCAATCAAAAATAGCTTCAGCTTTTGATAGTGTTGTATTGTGATTTTTCGTTATTTGATTAGCTAAATCTTTTATATATTTTCCTTTACTTGGAGCATTTTTTGTTGAGCTTAAATATTTATTAAGTGAATCTCCTTTTTTATATTTACTGAATAGTTCAATGGTGTATCCTTTATTATTAATAGGACTTTTTTTTGCCACAGATATGGTAATTTTATTAGTTAATTTACCATTACTGTTGGTTTTACTTAAAAACTTAGAAAAAGTAAATACTATTGTTTCATACTGCATATTCCCTAAATTAGTTTTGATACTATTAGGAACTCTATTATTCTTATCAATATAATCAATGATGATTTCAGAATAACCAGATATATCTTTTAAATAAATATTTCCTTTAATATTTGATCCAGATGGTTTTTTTGCCTTTTTAATATTATATTTAATAGGTATATTATCTTTTAAATTATTTTTTTTACTTAGCACAGTTTTTGACATTGCATACAAAAATTGTTCGGTTGAATAATTCTTATTTGAAACTTTAATAGTCTCTGGCAATTTTTCATTTTTGTTGATATAATTATAAAGAGATTTAGAAGATTTAACAACTTCATTCTGAGATAAAGTAGTAGAATCATTCAAATCAGCTGCATAGCTAATGTTAGTTAAAAATAAGCTACTTAAAATAATAATAGAAAATAATAAACAAATGGAAAACAAATTCCTTTTTTTATTCATATAAAAACCTCAAATGTATAAAACTTCAAATTATTGAATTTTAAATATATTTTTATTAAAATTTAAATTTTGGGAAAGAAAAATAGATTTTTAAACATTTTTTCAAAAAAGTCTTAAAAAAATATTTATCTTCATAAAACTATTTAAATTTTTAATTAAGAAAAAATTCTCATACCTATTTAAAAATTAAAAAAAATACTTTGAAAAAAAAATATCTAAATTTTTAATTAAGAAAAAATTCTCATACCTATTTAAAAAAAAATAAATGAGAGTGTCCAGAAAGTAATTTTTATAAATAAAAATGCTTAAAAAATAAAGAATTGTTCAATAAAATATTTAATTATTTGAAGATTTTTAAAAAAAAATTCAAATTTTTTGAACAAAATTTTATTACTGGACACTCTCTAAATAATTTTTTAAAAATATTTTGAAAAAAATATTTAAATTAATGATTTAGAAAAATATCGATTGTTTCGAAAATCAGTTTTTAATTCTTTTAATTTTTAAAACAAATCTAAATATTTTCGTTATTAAGAAAATATAAATTATACTTCTTTAAATTAATAAAATAAAAAAATATAATAATTTTTAAAATTATCATTAATTTAAAACTTTATTTTCAGGAATATAAAGAAAAAATTCACATTTTCAACTAGATTCAAAGAAGAATATACTTATAATTTTATTATTGATTGAAGATTTTCATGAAATCTATGATGCTTAAAAATTCTAGGTTCTTAATAAATTTTAGTTTGTTTAAATCGAAATCAGGATTAAGAGATTTGAATTTATTCAAAATATCTTCCTTAGAAAAAGGATTTTCTCTCTCTCCTTGAGGAAGCTTAACAAAATCTTTGTAAATCCCTTTAGAAGTTTTTATCGATGACTTGGAAGGACGATAATTTGGAGTTAAATCACTTAATTCCTTATTTTCTTTAATAACAATTTTATTTAAAATATTTCTAAATTCATAGCTATTGAAATCAATATTATCTATAGTTTCCAGATTAAAATCATCGCAAAGAATAGCTATAGCTATTGCATAAGGTAAACTTTGTTTTAAATCTTCTTTATTTTTAGGAGAAAAATTATCATGATTTGAAGCTATTTTATAAGTTTCTATCATGATTTTTTCAATACTTTCTTCTTTAAAATCATGATTATTATCTTCCATAATCCTCCTTCTTTTATTAAAATCATGATTATTATCTTCCATAATCCTCCTTCTTTTATTAAAATCATGATTATTATCTTCCGTAATCATTTTTCTTTTTATAGCTAATATAGAATCAATTGATGAATGTAAATGTCTACAAAATGGGTATTTTTTAAAATAAACATCATTTATATGGAATTTTCCAATTTCATTATCTAAAAAATTTTTTAAATAATTTTTATTATTTATTAATTCTTTGGATATTTCATCGGAAGACATAGGAGCCATAGCTTTTAAAAACCCTTCATCACCTTCAATTATAGATTCAACCCCTGTAAACCCATTTTTTGCTAAATATGCTGATAAAATACCATTTGAAACAGCTTTTCCAGAGTGTAATTGTTTTCCCATAGTTCCTCCATGATCTGATTCTAAAAGACCAGAAGATTGAGTTCCACATAAACCAAGAGTAGCTATTGTTTGATTTAAATCTAATTTTAAAAGCTTAGCTACAGTGATTCCAGATGCAAACGTTCCAATTGTTCCTGTGCTGTGAAATCCTTGATTTCTATGATGAGGATTAGCTAATTTTCCAAGAACTATAGCTATTTCATAACCACAAATAATGCTTTCTAAAAATTCCTTACCTTTTAAATTATTTGCTTCACAAATAGCTAATGCTGCTGGAAAAACAACAGAACCAGGATGTAATTGAGCTATTCTATGACCATCATCTAATTCAAGACTATGTGCAGAAATTCCATTAACAAATCCAGCATTAGTAATATTAGAATAGCCATTTCCAATAATAGAACATCTTTGATTGTCAGTAGCTAAAAAAGGATCTAATTGTTTCAATGATTTTATAGCTATTTGAGAAGCTTCTTGATAAGACCCTCTATTTGTTACTCCTAAAAAGTCTAAAAAACATATTTTAGCTTTTTCAATAGCTATTTTAGGAATATTTTCGTATTTTAAGTTTATTGTAAATTTGGAAAGTTTTTCTGTAATCATTATTTTAATCCCATAATTTTTGGATAATAAGTTTGAAATGGTTCTTATATAGTAATTGACATGAAAACAAAAGTCACATTTTATGATTTTTAAAAAATTCATGGCTATTTTACATAATCAAAATGAATTTGTCAAAAGCTTTAATCCTTGAATATTTATCCTCTCTTTTAAGAATTTTATTAAAGTAAGCAGAGTTATAAGATTTTGTTTTAGTATTTATTGGATTAATCCATTTATTATTAGTTTTAATGTGCAAAACCAGATATGAACTTTAATACCATATTTATGGACGTTTTAGCAAAACTAACAACTTTTCCTAAACCATATCTAGAAATTGCATTTTCAAGTAAGAAAATATTCCCTATTCCCACATCTTCTAACTTTTTAAAGATAATCGAAGTCATATATTGAAACCAAAGCCAAAAACCATTGTTTTCAATATAAGAATTAGAATAATTATTAAAATTACATGATTTTTAACATTTAAATAAACATAATCTGGTAATTTAGCTGAAGATGACAAAACCTTGCTAAACATAAAAACATAGGTTTGATATTGAATTTTCTTAGCACCATCACTTAAATAATTAGGTAACTTATCATACGAATCAATATAGCTACTAACTCTTAAAGCATATTTATATTATTTCTTCATCCTACAAACTGGTTTAGATAAGTGCCGTCTAGCTGAAACTGGAGTTTCATAAAATTTGTTTTCAGTTAGTCCTCTTTTCTCTTCAATAGCTATTTTTTTACCATGTGGAAGTATATATCCACATTTCCTACATTTAAAACCTTTATTTAGTCCTGCGGATGTCATTCTTTTTCCACAATGACACATAGGATTTTTAAAACTTTGTTTTTTAGTTAAAGATATTATTTTTATTTTTTCTATGTTAAATGTTCCTCCACAGCCAATTCCCCCAAATAGCTGAACTTGATCACCAATTACTAGTTTTTTTATAATTTTTCTGAAGTCTTTTGTTGGCTCATAAGCAGCAGCTTCAACCATTCCAGAATCATCTTTTAAGGAGAAAAAAACATGCCCTCCTTCAATAACATGAGGGTCTTTAACTATGCTTCCATTAACTATGTAGGATCCATATTTTTCCATATCTTTTATTTTAGCTATTTTTTGAAGGTGCATATCTGTATGTTGATTTGTTTTAAAAATACAATATGATTCAATAGCTTCATTCACTTTTACAATATCTTTAGCTATTTTTAGAATATCTGGTGATTCTCCCCGAACGCCATAAAGAATTGGACAAGGTGTTTTTGGTTCAATAGCTATGTATCCATTATTAAAATCAATATTTTCAAATGTTTCAGGAAATGTTTTTTTATCCATTTCAATAACTGATAATTTATCAATATTTCGTTTACTACCATAATTTTCTTTTATTCTATAAGTCAAAAGTTCATAAGTATAATCTTCAAGTGGACAAGCTATTGCTGCAAGAGAACCAATAATTCCTCTTCCTTTTTTGAATTTGTGAATTTCAGCTCCAATCTTATTTGCAAAATCTTCTGCCTCCTTAATTGAAATTATTGAATAAATTGTTTTCATAGCATAGTTTTTCATATGCTCAGTTATTTCACCTTCATAAAAAACTACACCAGGATTTGTATTTTCATGAGCCATTTGAGATAATTCTTCAATATTTTTAAGAATGATTTTTTTAGCTAATTGGATTTTGCTTCTTTTTTTTTCGGTATCATTATGAAGAGTATCATTTGAATTTTGATTACTTTCTTCATCAATAGCTATTTTAAATGAAATTCCTCCATTTCCACGAGTTTTAAACCTTGCAAATGGATTTAACCGAATAAGTCGAGGATAACCAGAAATAGCTATGTTTTCTTCTTTTAATTGATTAATAATATGGCAAGCTAAGTATGTTGTACACATTCCATCTGGAGAGTCAGTATCATCAATACCAACATGTAAAAATCTTATAAAATCACCTTTAATTTAATTTAACATATTAAAATAATCCAATATAATGATTTATGTAATTATAGTACAATATAAGAAAAATAATCAAGTATTAGAAAAAAATAATTTATTGTCATTATTTTGAAAAAAAAATAATTAAATTAATCCAAAATATTATGAAAATTATGAAAATCATAACCTTAATAATAATCCAAAATATTATGACATTTATAAAAATCATAACCATTATAACAATCAAAAATATTATGACCTTAATAACAATCCAAATATTAATGTATTTCAAAAAATCTATATTATTTTGAAATTTATAATACAATTTTTAAAATATTATTTTACAAAATTTTAATATAATTTAATAATTAAAATTATTAATCATATTACTAATATTTATATTGAAAGTATCATAATATATTTAATAAACTATTTTTCTTAAATTGAGATTTAGAGGTTTTCCTATGGAATCAAAAAATAGGAATCAAGTTATTGGTGAAATAAATCAATTATTGACTACTGGAGGATTTAAAACTTCTCAAGTTTACTATCAAAGCTGTTTTGATATGGTTGCACGAAAGAAATTGCTTTTAATTTTATTAAAAGTATTAGTAAATATTGATAGTGTTAATGAATCTCATGTTCAAGAAATAAGAAAAGTAGCTAATACTTTTTTAGCATCCCCTATTATTGTAGGAGTTAAATCTAAAACAACAAAACTTGAAGAGGATGTTGTATATGAAAGACATGGTCTTCCAGCTATTGGTATTGACACTTTAAAAAACATGATTTTATATGATGAATACCCTGAGATTCTAGCAGATAGAGGAGGGTATTATATTAACATCGATGGAAACATTTTAAAAGAATATCGAGAAGAATATTCTCTCTCTCTAAAGGATTTGGCTGACTTAGCTCATGTTTCACGTGAAACAATTTATAAGTATGAAAATGGAATTGTAAGAGCTAACTCAGAAACAGCTATGTTGTTAGAAGATATTTTGAATATGAAAATAACCATAGATATTGATTTATTTGAAGTTCCAAAAGATTTAAATGAATCCCAACAGATTATTGATAATGATGATAAAACAAAGGACTTAGCTAATTTAGGTTTTGGTGTGATTAAAACTAAAAATACTCCTTTTGATGCATTAGCTAAACTAGATAATAATTCATCACAAAATAATGATAATCTTTCAAAAGTTAAATCCTACGATGAATCTCCATTAATAGCTAGTTTAGAAAAAAACAGAACATCAAAAACTCTCCAAAAAATAGCTATTAGTTTAAAAGATCTTTCATTAATAACAGAATCAGACCCTTTTTTTATAATAAATAATGAAAAGATTAAACATTCTTTAGATGGAATCCCAGTAATTAAATCATGGGAACTAAAAGAAACAGAAGATTCCACCGAATTTTTAAAAATAATCAAAGAACGGAAAAGCTAATTAATTACTCTATTACAATTAAAGGCAATAATGTGAATTATGATAAAACTAAATTTCATTTCTTAAAAAAGGATTGCATTAATGAATTTGGTATTGAAAAAGGAAATATTATTTACAATCATTCAAGTGAGTGTTTTGAAAACCTTTTAAAAGAAAATGATTATATAAATAATCTCAAAATAAGAAAACACTTTCTTACACATTTATTTCCACTAATAGCTTATTATTTAACACTGCAAAAATTTAATTTTTCAAAAAAAGAAGCTTATAAACTATCATTTAAACAAATTAGAAGATTGGCAAATATTAAGAAAAAAAGAAATGAAAAATTAGCTAAAATTCCTTTTATCTATTATTTGCTTAAATTTATAGCAAAAAAATATGAATAAAAATAAAATATAGCTATTTTTAAAGGCTATTCAACAATTCAAAATCTATTTCAGCTTCTTCTTCACTAGCTATTCCAATAGCTACCATGTCAACATAATCCAATGTTTTTAAAAAGTTAAATGCTTCCTTTGGTTGCTGGATTCCACAAGCTAATATTTTATTTACAATTACTTTTTTATCAAGTTCCTTTAAAAGAGTAGCTAATTCTTTTCGTTCATCATCCATGAAAGATTCTGAGTCCATCATATATCCTAACTTATTTATGGGAATCATATAAAAATCAAAAAGATCTAAAATTGGAGAATCAATTAGTTTTTTTGTTGTTTTAAATGGAAAAGATGTTATAAGACCTGAAAGTACCCCATAATCTTTTATCTCATTTAAAATTTCTTCGAGTAATTTAAAATCATAGCTATCAGTTATAAATTCATCAACTAACATGATTGGAGGTTTAAACTTAGATAATGTTGCTATATCTTCTTTCCAATTTGCTTTTTTAGCTTTTTCATAATCAGGAAAAACATAATCTATATCTGTTTTACCAATTGTAGCTATGACTTCCAAGTCTTCAACTTGGGATTTTTCAAACCCCTCAATTAAAAAACTATTATTGATTAAATTTATTGCATTCACTCCGAAATCATTTGCTTTTTTAATAATTTTAGCTATATTTTCTGGATTTCTAGATAAATCTAACTGATACAATCTGGATCTATGACCAAAATAGCTTTCTCCTGTGAAAGGAGCCGAACCCAAAATAATCCTTGGAATTTCTTTATTTTTAAAGATTAAATTTTCATTGAAAATGTTATCCCAACCAAATTTTTCTCTACCCAATGTTTTCATTGTATAAGTTTTCTTTCATCAAAGGTTTAGCCCAACAAAAGTGTTCTTATCAAAGATTTCCTTAACAAAAGTGTTCCTATCAAAAGCTTCCTTAACAAAAGTTATTTCAGCTATTGTTTACTCTTTTTCCACAACAACAGCTGTTCCATAAGCTAAAACTTCTTGCATAACCTCAGATATTGATGTAGAATCATATCTAACAGCTATTAATGCATTTGCACCCATGTTCTTACAATGCTCAATTAATCTATTGAGAGCTTCATCTCTTGTGTCCTCCATCATAGATACAAATTCGTTAATTTCACCACCGAAAAGAGACCTCACTCCTGCTCCAATTTGACCACCAACTCCTCTGCTTCTAACAGTTAAACCATAAGCAAAACCTTTTGTTTCAATTATTTTATAACCTGGAACATCATTTGCACTTGAAATTATAAATTCTGATACTTCAACCATTTTACCCCTTCTTTCAATTAAATAAAATTGGACAATATCCATTTATCCTTAGTTTATTAAGACATGTTCTAATTCATAATTTTATAAAAATAATTATATCATATAAAATTATATTAATTAAAAAGTCATTAAATAAATCTAATAATTAAAATTATAATTATAATTTTCTTAATTAAAAAT
>WRMT01000116.1 GCA_009777005.1 Methanobrevibacter sp.
ATTTTACTCCCTCCAAAATTACTATCAAGATAAATATCATGATAAGAATCAAGAAATCTGTTTTAATCCTTGCAATTGAATTAAATTTAACAAAAACAATCGAAATTTTATTCATTTTGGGATTATTATCAATATTAGTTGTATTTTTCATAAATTTAGCTATTGATTACCAACAATCTGGATTGGATGTCCAATATCATGAAACAAAGAAGTTAAACCCCAAGGATAAAAGAATTTCTCATTTGCACATTTATAATAATATTGAAGCTAACTAATCATATTCACATTTTGAAAAAAATACTCTTAAAATTCTTATTTGCTGAATAAATAGCTATTCCAATAATAAAAACATTCACTGGAGGAATATAATGATTTTCTGCTTACTAATTAAGCTACCTCCTTTTTCTTCATTATCACTCATCATTTTAACTAAACTGAAAAGAACATCTTCATCATATTAAATCTGTAAATATCAAAAAATTCTCTATAAACCTCAAAAGCATTATCTTTGTTTTCATGTTCCAAAAAATTATTTATGGACATTTTCATAACAACTTTAGAAAATTTTTCATGACCACTAATTTCTAACTCATTAAAAAATTTAGAAACATAATTTTTAAGCTTAATATCATTACTTATCATATTTATCGCTTAAAGTTCGATATTCTATTATTGCCAATTTTGGCATTACCAAAAGTAACTTGATGAAATCTTTCAAAGTTCGTGAAAAATTAATCAATAGAAAATTTAACAATTTTATCACAGAAGTTTAATGTTTGAAGGAAATTAAATTTCAATGCCTATATATCACATAAAATAACTTTGAAAAAATATTATTTGGAAAATGCTGATAAAGTCATTTACAGATACTCTTTAACCAGTTTAATATTCTGTTCAATAGCTTCAACAGTTAGATTATCATTATATTTTTTTGCAATTTTTAAAGCTTTTTTATACCATTTCAAACTTTCATCCATCTTTAACTGATAAAAACAAATAATACCTTTGTCTCTATAACACAAAAATGAATTTTCACTAACTTCTCGTTTTTCATCAATTTTCATAGTTTCTTCATTAAGTTTATCAGCTTTTTCCAAATAAGAAGGATTTGTTTTAGATAAATACACCTGAATTAATATATTAATATGCATTATTAGAAAATTATATAAATCTTCATTATTACCCAATTTTCTTGCTAAGATTTCAGCAACTTCAACCAAGTCCAATGCCTTGTCAAGATTTCCATTGTCTAAATATTCCATTGCTTTTTTGAAAGATTGAAACATTGATTCTGAAACTTCATCCTGTTTAATTATCTCTTCAACCTTTTTTAAATCATGCTCAATTGCTTCAACAATGAGACTATCATTATATTTTTTTGCAATTTTTATGGCTTTTTTATACCATTTCAAACTTTCATCCATCTTTAACTGATAATAGCAAATAATGCCTTTGTCTCTATAACACATAAAAGATATTTCATCTAATAACCTATCTTCATTGATTTTCATTGCTTTTTGATTAAGTTTATCCGCTTTTTGCAAATAAGGAGGATTATTTTTCTTTATAACTTCTTGAATTAATGTACCGACATGTGTAATTAAGATATTATATAAATCTTCATTATTATCTGATTTTTTAGCTAATTTTTCAGCAATTTCAAACTTTTTAATAGCTTTGACAGGGAAACCTTTGTTTAAAAATTCCATTCCTTCATTATAAGCATCATATGTTGATTCTGAATCTTTTTCAAGTTTATCTTTATTTTTTATTCTATGAATCATTTTATCATCTCAATTAATTCCTTGACATTGGCACTATAAAATTGGATTGTAAATTCACTGGGATTTTGCCATCTGAACTTTTCACAAAATCTTGAAAAAATTCCCATAACCTATATGAGAGTTATCGAAACTCATAAGAATTGAAAGTTCAAAAAAATTAAAATTCCCAGTCATTTTACAAGACCATGAAATTCACAAGGTATTACCATATCAATTTTCACAAAACCCACCCCCCATAAAATATCTTTGATCTTATGAAATGATTTAAAATTAATGATAATTGATAAATTTTAAAGTTCGACTAAATAAAGTCACTTGGGATTTTTAAATTTTAAAACTTAGCAATTCGCAGGAATTCAATAACTCTCAATAGAATCATGGAAGTTTAAATGGGATTTGTGAAAAGTTCGTATAGCCAAACCTCTAGTGAATATACAATGTCAAAATTTATAAATCTACCAAAACTATACATACTCATTTTGCAGAACATAAGTTACAGCACAATTTACCATAGTAAATTCACTTCTTCAAAAAATATTTTAATATGTCGAAAATTTTCATCAAAAACAATTCAATGAAAACGATTAACGAAACATACTTTCTTCTTTAGTTGGATTGCAACATTTGAAAATTGAATCCTACAATGATCAAAAGAAGGCAATATTCAGGATAAAATGGATGAATTCACATATGATGACACAGTTTTATTAATTATAGCTCTAATCCATATGCTATGTCCAAAAGAGATTAATTAATAATCTAAATTTCTCATGCTTTTGACTAAGCAGTGTCAAGCCACTTGCAATGAAAATAGCACATGTGGTTTAGATAAAGCAAAGAGTATTTCTTCTATCTTATAAAAATTGTTATTCAAATCCTAAAATTTTCCGTCCATATGAAAAATGATCTACAAGATGTTTAAGTTCATTTTTTTTAGCAATAGCCATAGCTTCATCTATTAAAAATAAACTTTCACTACGATCGAACCTAGATAATAAACTACCTTGATTAAATAATGAAGTTGCTAAACCTTCGTTGTTGTTTATTTCACGACAAATTTTTTCTTGTTCTTCGAATGATTCCATAGCTTTATCAAAATTCAAATTCATATGTTGTAATTCCCCTATATCACCTAAAGTACTGGCTAATCTCTTTTTGTAGTTGATCTCACGACAAATTTTTTCTACCTTTCTATGTATATTTAATGATTCTTTTAAATCACCTAAAGCGGCTGTTGCATCAGCTTGAATATCCAAAGAATCTGCTAATCCTCTTTTATCAGTTATTTCACGACAAATTTTTTCTTGTTCTCTTAATAATCTCATGGCTTCATTTAACAGTTTTCTACCTCCCTCAAAATCACCATCTCTGAGTATAACTAAACCATTATCTCTGAGTACGACTGCTTGTTTATATAATTTGTTGGCTTCATCTTTATTTCCATCGAGATTATTATTTTTTCTTTTTCTAAATCTTTCTAACATTTTATCACCTAAAAAAAAAAACTATTTTATATAAAGTTTAACATTTATTAAAGCTTTATTTTACTATAAAGTTATTGAATTATTTTTGTAGGAAAGTTCTTCATAAATTTTCTCACCTTCTTTAAGTTTTTCGATAGCTTCATCAAAACGACCCAAACTTTTTAGTATCACAGCTTGATTAGCTAAAGAAAAGGCAAGACCTCTTTGGTATTTTAGTTCACGACAGATTTTTTCTCCTTTTTCGAGTTTTTCCATTGCTTCATCAAAACGACCCAATTCAGTTAGTATAAAGGATTGTTCACCCAAAGAATCTTGTAAACTATATTTTCTATGTATTTTTCGGCAAATTTTTTCTTGTTCTTCGAGTTTTTCCATTGCTTCATCAAAACGTTCCTCCCTTCGCAGTATAATAGCTTGGTTGTATAAAGAAGCTTGTAAACCATGTTTATTATTTATTTCACGGCAAATTTTTTCTTGTTCATTATATAATATCATAGCTTCATCAAAATGACCTAATTTAAATAAGATACTAGCTTGATTCCCTAATGAAATATGTAAACTAGTTTTATCATTAATTTCGTGACAAATTTTTTCTTTTTCTTTTTGTAATTCCATAGCTTCATCAAAATGACCAAATTCTAGTAATATATTTGCTTGGTTGCCTAAAGCTACATGTAAACCATGTTTATAATCTATTTCACGGCAAATTTTTTCTTTTTCTATTTGTAATTCCATAGCTTCATCAAAACGTCCTTGATTCTTCAGTAAAATGGCTTGATTTCCTATAGAAGCCTGATAATAATCTTTCAATTGATAATCTAAAGAAGCATTCAAATCATCTTTGGAGATTAATTTTTCGATTGTTTTAGTTATGTAATTGTAAATTAAATTACCTTCCATTAAATATCCGATTTTCATGAAAAACATTCCCAATATATAAATATCATTTAAATTAAACTTTGATAAATTATAAACGAATTTTTTGTATGACTCTTTTATAGTGTATTGGGATTGGCTTTCTATCTTGAACCAATAATATAATATATCATATTCATGGTTTTTGTCATATAATGTTATGAAATAGTTTAAATCGCATAATGTTTCCATAAGTTTTTCATAGTTTTTAGACTGTAATAATTGCCAGGTGTATTCATCTAAAACATGATTTGACAGGGGTTTACCTTCGAAATATTCAGCTAATTTTTCATGAAAAATTTCTTTGTTATCCTTTAAGAAGATATCTTTAATGGTTTGGTTAATTTGTTGGTGATAAAAATTTATTAATAACACATTTTCATTATCTTTTTCAATTAAATAAGGTTTTAAATCAAAGTAAAGTTTGGACCATATTATGAAAGGTAACTCGTCTTTATCGGGAGAATGTTGAGATTTTCGCCTTTTATAATCAGCCATGACCTCTTTATCATAGGATAATATTTCTATTAGTTCATTTTCAGACAAACCATATCTTGCACTAGCTATATAGCACAATGCTTTAGATGTTAATTCTTTACCATGATTTTCATCTTTTGAAAGTATTTCAAATCTATGAGATATAATTTTTGAAAGTTTTTCTGGTAAAACAATATGTTCCGTATATGATTTCCAATTAATAGCTTCTTCAAATGCAAACTTTAAAAATAAAGGGTTTTTAGAAATTTTAAATTTCTTAATAATTTCATTTTCTTGTTTTTCCGTTAATGTTCTATCGGCTTCATCTAGCCATGAATTTAAAAGTTTTTTTCCACATTCAAGATTCATTTTATGTAATGTTTTAATATTTTCCTCATCAATTTTGTTGTTGATAGCTTTAATTACTTTATTTTTTTTTGAATCATCAGATATTGTTGATATTATGATTTTCACATTTTTTGGTAGATATTGTGGAAGCCATGCTAATTCGTGTGGATTTTCTATTTCGGATAGTTGGTTTACTGCATCTATAAAAATAACTAATTGTTCTTTATTAATTGCTAATCCTAATATATTTTGAAATTCCTCTAGAAGTACATTATAATCATTTGGAACCATTTTATTAAGAATTTCCTGGTACTCCTCACTCATTTGAATGTGTGGAATATATTTTGTTATAATTTCTTTAACTATACTTTTAAGTAACGATGTGATGTTAGATGATTCTGGAGTTGCACCTATAAACCTTGAAACTGTCTTTTTATCAGTTTTTTTATATATTTGGCTTAATTGTGCAAGAAGTGCTGTTTTCCCTAAACCCGATTCGCTTACAATAGCTAAAGGTCTATCATTATCTGAATTTATGTAATCTTTAATTTCTTTTATTATGTCTTCTCTTCCAATGAAGTGATTAGATTTTTCTTTTGCAAAATTATCATGGATATTGATTTCTTTTTTTAATGGATCTTCTTTGAAATCTTTGATTTGTTCTGAAATTACAGCGGATAACGAAGTGTATACATCATCACAGAAGTCTTTAAGGAAGTTATTATTGATTAAGTCGTTATTTTCTTTGTTTGGATAATATTCTTTTAGAATCTCTGGAGTATAATAGTGAATATTGTCTGGAATTTTACATTCTAACTTATTTTTTATGTTTTCCAAGGATTCTATATTTTTTTCGTTGAAATCTCCTTCTTCATCACAATTAAAGAAAATTTTCATATTTTCCCAATATTCTGGGTATTTTTTGTATTTTTTGAGATTTTCTTTTAGGTTATCTGTTTTTATTTTTCTAAAAAACCCAAAAACATGGTCTTGTGTATCTTTAACTTCTAATACTCCATTGACTATTTCTTGTTCTGTAGCTGAAGTGAAATATTTTTGAACTTTTTCCTCTCCTTTATCATATAGCTTCAATATGTTGTTTTGTAAAATTTTTATAATTTTATTTTCAATATAGTCCCAAGGATCAACCCACGTGTTATTTTTATTTTCTTTGAATTCTTTAAAAAATATCTTAAGCTTTTTGGAAACGTTTATTATTTCTGAATCATTATCAATATCTATTTCTGTGATTTTTTCCTTTTGAACAAATTCGATTAAAGATTTAAGATTTTCAATTATTTTATCATTATCATCAGTTTTTATGCCTTTTTCAATTAATATTTGGTTGTTTTCTTCAATTAAAGAAATAAATTCTTTTATTTTGCTTAAATCTTTATAAATTTTAGGATTTGATAGATCTGTGTAGATATCAGTTCTTACTTGTAAAACATAAAATGGTGGTTTTGCATTTTCATCTAATCTAAACCATTTATTTAGAAGTTTTTCATCATCTTTATCTTCAACAAGTTTAAGTATTTTTTCAAATTCCTTTTTTTCTATTTCATAGGGTATTGGGGTCCAGCCATAACGATTTCCTAATAAAACAATGAAGTTAGGCTTGGGAGTAGTTTTTTGACATCTTTCAATTTCATCAAGACAAATTTTCATTGTTTTTTGATTATATTGAGCAATAGTGCTTACACCCCAACGGAGATCAATAGCTTGAAAACTAAAGCCTTCCTTTTCACACAGCTTCTTTAAATCTGGAAAAACTTTTTTTTGTAAAGCATCTCTTTCTACTTGAAAATCATCAAGAGTACTACTAACAAAAACCCTAAAAGTTTTACTAACCAACTCAACATCATGTAAATCATCCCCATTTTTTGGATTTTTTGTAGATTCATTTCTTTCATTTCTCTTAAAATTGTCTGGTGTTTTGTTTTCATTAATATTTTGGGGATTGTTTTTTAATTTGCTACTTTTTTTCTTTTGATAATTATCTAATGAATCATTTATACCTTTTTTTTTAGGGTTCTCTGAATCTTTTTTCCCAAATTTTTTTCTTAAAAATCCAACCATATATAACAATCCTCGTTTAATTAATACAAAATATAACTTTTTTAAAACCGCCTAAAGATTATAATTTATCAACATAGCAAATACTTCTTTTTTGCAACTTGTATTAAATAACGATTTAATTTTTACTTCTTTATAAGAAAATGTTTTAAATTATATTTTAAACAATATTAGTTAATAAAACTATAATGTTTAATTATAGAATATATTATATTTACTCATAAAAATATTGACTATAAAAATTTTAATTCCAAAATTAAGAACTTTTATTCAATAAAACATTCTTCCTAGCTAAAATTTCCCTTTTCTATAAGAAGTTTTTAAAAAATTTATTATTAAATAATAATTTGTTATTTTTTACTTAATAACTTTATTAAACTAATTTGTTTAATGAATAAAATTTTAAATGTTAGAAAACTTTTATATATTTTCAAAATAATTTTAATCTTATTATACATTTATTTTACTTATTTAAAATTAAAATAGTTGTTTATAAAAAAATACTTCATTACCTATTTTTAAAAAAGAAAAATACCGTCTTTAATAGTTAAATGACTAAATTAATATATTTTTTAAAAAAAATTAAAAATGCCTAAAAATTTTAATAATTTTTAGGGTCCTAGATTTTTGAAAAAAATTGGAGGTGTTTGATGGCTCTGTCAAAAATCAAGGTGCTGAAAAAATTTAGTATTAATAATTTTCATTTTTAATAATACTAGAAACATGGTTATTCACAATCTATTTTGAAAATAAAAAGCAAATAACCATATTATTAAATTTTTTAAGATTTATTGAAAATTTTTCTAGCACCAGCATTTTTGACAAAACCTTAAAATAATACTGTTTTCTAAAAATTTTATTAAAAATCTAAATTTTTATAAAAATAAATTTACAAAACACTATAAATTGAAAAAATAAAAAATTCACTAAAATTAATCATGTGACAACCTCTTTTTTTAAATATAAATAAATCTTCAAGAATTATAAGGAAAAAAAGATTTTAAAGATTAAATTTGTTCATATTAAGATGAAGGAAATTGCTATGATTGTCGAATCTGTTTTATATGATAAGTTAGATGATAGAAAAGTTCGTTGTAATATTTGTAATCATTATTGCATGATCAATGATAATAAATATGGATTTTGCTTAACACGGGAAAATAAAGGAGGAACTCTCTATAGCTATAATTTTGCATCAATATCTTCTTCTAATATAGATCCAATTGAAAAAAAACCATTTTATCACTTCATGCCTAGTTCTAAAACTTACTCTTTAGGAGGACTTGGGTGTAATATGAGATGTTTAAATTGTCAAAACTATATCATCTCACAAAGTTATGGTGAAAAAATTGGAACTACTAAAATCTTCCCAGAAGAAGCTGTTAAAAATGCCAAAGATAGAAATTGTAAGTCAGTTGCTTTTACCTATAATGAACCTACATTATACTTAGAGTATATTCTTGAAACAGCTAAACTTTCACATAATGAAGGTCTTAAAAATGTATATATTAGTAATGGTTACATGAGTAATGAAGCTTTAAACCTGTTATTACCTCATATTGATGGGTTTAATATAGATTTAAAATCAATGAGCAATGAATTTTACAAAGAAATTTGTCAAGCTACTTTAA
>WRMT01000117.1 GCA_009777005.1 Methanobrevibacter sp.
ATTTGATAAAACTTAATAAAACTTAAATATATAATAAAAATGTATTTATTCAAATATAATAACCTATTATATTTATTTATTATTAAAAATAAGAATTAAAATAAACAATATTAAAAAATCAATAAATTTAAGCAGACTAAAAAAATATTAAAAATGCGAAAAATTCCATCTTAAGCTATAAAAATTAAAATTTTTCTCTAAAACTTTAAAAATTTAAATAATTTTACTAATGCTAAAAAAATTAAAATTTTCTCTAAAACTTTAAATAAGTTTACTAATGCTAAAAAAATTAAAATTTTCTCTAAAAATTTAAAAATTTAAATAATTTTACTAAAGATTTTCCTACTTAATTTTATTTATATTATTATCAATTTAATGATTGAATTTATTTTCATATTTATCAGGTGTTATGATGAGCACTGGAATCAAAGATGTTTCTAAAGAATTAATAAATCGAATTCGTAAAATAGCTACTCCAGTTAAAATTATGCATGTTTGTGGATCACATGAACATACTATAATGGAGAATGGATTAAGAACTTTACTTCCAGAAGAAGTTGAAGTTGTTGCAGGACCAGGATGCCCAGTGTGTTGTGTACCTGCTCGGGAAATAGATGAATGTTTAGAACTTATTGATAAAGGAGTGACAATAGCTACTTTTGGAGATATGCTTAGAGTTCCAGGTTCAAATAGATCATTAGCTGAGGCAAAAGCAGAAGGAGCTGATGTGAGAATTGTTTATGGAATTGGAAATGCTGTTGAAATAGCTGAAAAAATCGATAATGATCTTGTTTTTATGGCAGCAGGATTTGAAACAACAGCAGTTACTACGGCTTCTGAAATATTAGCTACTCCTCCTGAAAATTTTTCTATTTTGTCTTGCCATAGACTGATTCCCCCAGCTCTTGATTTTTTAATAAATTCAGGGCAAACAAACTTAGATGCTTTAGTAGAACCAGGACATGTTTGTACAATTATTGGAACAAAACCATTTGAAATTTTCTCAAATAAGTATAATATTCCTCAAGCAGTAGCTGGTTTCAATCCATTAGATGTTTTAATGGCTGTTTACATGATACTTCGACAGGTGAAAAAAGGAGAAGCTAAGGTTCAAAATGAATATAACCGAGCTGTCCGTGATGAAGGAAATGTCATTGCTCAAAAAGCTATGGATGATGTTTTTACTGTTGTTAGTAGAGAATGGAGAGGATTTCCAAAGATTCCTAACTCAATCATGGAAGTTAAAGACGAATTTTCAAATTATAATGCAAGAGAGTTATTTGATATAGAAGTTAAAGATGTGAAAGAAGCTCCTACAGGATGCATATGTGGTCCTATTCTTAGAGGTGTAGCTAAACCTGAAGATTGTAAGCTATTTAGAAAAGAATGTAATCCTATGCACCCTATTGGTGCGTGTATGGTAAGTAAAGAAGGAACTTGTAATATAGCTCATCGCTATAGCATCCTATAACTTTAAAAGTGCTTTGGCTTAGTTTTGTCCAATAGTTTGGATAAGATCTAAATATTTTCTTAGGTAGATTAAATATCAAATAAGAGTTTATTGTAAAATTTTTTATTACTTTTGAATGATTCAAATGTCTAAAATAAAAGCTATAGCTGTAGATATAGATGGTACAATAACAGATAAAGATAGAAAAATCTGTATCAGTGCAATTGAAGCAATTCGAACTTGTGAAAAAATCAATATTCCTACAATTATAGTAACTGGAAATATTTTCTTTTATGCTTATGCTACCTCAGTTCTCCTTGGAACAACTGGTGGTCTTGTAGCTGAAAATGGAGGAGTTATTTCAGAAAATCATGAAGGTATTCAAAAAATTAAAGTCTTAGGAGATATAGAAAAAGTTGAAGATGCTTATAACCATTTAAAAAATCAAATAATGACTAAATATAAGAATAAGAATAATAATTACAATAATAACTATGAACTAAATAAGGTAGATGACTCAAATAGTAGATTATCTGAAATAGCTATTTACAGAACCATTGATGGAAACTTGATAAAAGAAGAATTAAAAAATTTTGATGTTGAAGTATATGATACTCAATTTGCACTCCATATAACTGATAATCAAGTGAATAAAGGTTCATCACTTGAAATAGTAGCTAAAAAACAAGGATTTAAAATGGATGATATAATGGCTATAGGAGATAGTGAAAATGATATGGAGTTTTTAGCTAGTGCTGGTTTTAAAGTAGCCGTAGCTAATGCTAATTCCAGTTTAAAAGATATAGCGGATTATGTCACAGAAGAAAAATATGGTGATGGTGTTCGTGAAGCTATTGAGAAATTTATTTTAAATCATTAGGGACAAAATTAAAAATGGATTAATGAGTATAGTCTCTAGATAAAGTTATTAAGAAATAAATTCTTTAAAATTTTAATAAATATTAAATTTAGTAATTATCATTATATTATTTATAATAATAAAAATAATAAAAATAATAATAAAAATAATAAAAATAATATTTTAAAAATTATATTTTAAATAAATAATTATGATTTTATTCAAATATAAGAATAAATTTTGTTTTTACTTAAAAATTTAAAACTAAAGGTTATACTACTTAATGGATACGATAAAAAGAAAAAAGGACCATTATTACTATTATGAATACAATATTAAGTTGTAAAAGTTATAACTAAATTAATTAACAACGGAGAAAATATGTTATTTGAAATAGCTGAAGATGTGAAAAAGGAAATATCTGCTTATTGTAATGAATTTGAAATATTTATTGAAAGAGAAAAATCTTTAGAAATTGATTCTCAAAAAAATAGCTTAAATTTTGCTAAAGAGGAATTAAATATTGGGCTAGGAATTAGAGTTATTAATAATGAGAAATTGGGATTTGCATATACATCTAACTTGGGTGAAATAGCTAAGACTGCTGAGGTAGCATTTTTAAATTCAAAAGCAAATGAAAAAGATCCTAACTTTTCTTTTTCCCATGAATCAAAACTACCTAAAGTAGCTAATACATATGATAAGAAATTTAATAGCTTCGAACTTAGTGAAGCTACTGATTTTATGGATTCTGTTTTGGCTACTGTTGAAGAAGAAAAATGTGAAGCTACTTCTGGAAGTTTCACTGCAACATCTGTTGAAACACTAATTTTGAATTCTAACGATGTATGTGTTTTAAACAAATCAACTGGATTTAATGGAGGTATAGCTGTAAATGCAGAAAGAGATGGTGAAAAATCAACTGCATATGATTCAATATCTTCTTGTTCATTTGATTTAGATCCAGTTAAACTGTCAAAACACGTGTGTGAAATAGCTAAAGACTCAATAAATGGAGTTAAAATTGAAACCGATGATATGAATGTGGTTTTAGATTATCATGGGAGCATTGGACTTTTAAATACGTTTATAAATGCTTTTAACGCAGATAATGTTCAAAGAGGAAGGTCCATTCTTGCAGATAAGGTTGACAAAGCTATTGTTAGTCAGTGCCTATCTATTTATGATGATGGTAGATTAGATGGTAGATTGTTTTCAGCTACAGCAGACAGTGAAGGAACTCCATCCCAAAAAACAACATTGATTAAAGATGGAATATTGAAAGGATTTATATATGATAATTACACAGCTAAAAAATCAGGAATAGCTAGTACAGGTAATGGAATGCGAGGAACTTACGCAAGTACTCCTTCAGTTGATTCATCAAATATAGTTCTTGATTTTAAGGATATGATTGATATTTCAGAAATTACAAAAGGGTTCATAGCTACTGATGTTTTAGGAGCTCATACAGCTAATCCTATTTCTGGAGACTTTTCAGTTGAAGCAAACAATGCATTTTTAATAGAAAATGGAGAAATAACAAAACCCGTGAAAAAAGCTATGATTTCTGGAAATATTTTTAGTGCCTTAGCTAATTGTTATGGATTAAAGTCTGAAATAAAGCAATATGGATCTTTTATTATTCCTAAAATTATGTGTAAAGATTTAAGAGTTATTGGCTAATGATTTTTTTGATTTATAATTTTTTATTTTAAATAAAAAAATTTCTATATAAAATATGAAAATTTAATGAAAATTAATAATTTAATTCCCTATATTCTTGTTTTTATTTTTAAAACTTTTTATAATCTTTTTAAAATTTAAATAATAATTAAATAATATTTTAAAATTTAGATTTTCATGTTTATATTCAGTATTTTAAAGTATTATATTATTTTATATCTTATTTTTTCTAAATTTTATATTACACCACTTGAAACATTCTAAAACTCCACCCCCCCCTTAGAATTCTTTATTCAAGAGACCATTTAATAGCAAAATTTAAATACAAGTGATTTAAAACTAATAATAATAGTATAAGTTAGTATAATGAAAAAATATTATATGATTAACTATGAACAAGGGGGAAAAAATAACTTATAGTACTCGACATTTGATTTAAAAATGATGATAATTTTAAACTTGATTAAAACCATTTAAATCATATTTTATTAAATAAAATTTGATAAATTAATGAGATTGACATTTTTAAAAGTTTTGTCGAATACTATATCTAATATTTTAAAATAGCTGTTTTATAACTAATTTATACTAGTTATTTTCTTAAAAAAAAGGAGAGTTATAATATAAAATCTATTAAAAAAATATTTATTGTATTGGCAGTAGCTATGCTAATGTTTTCCATGGTGTTAGCTACATCTTACGCAGTAAGTGTGCCAAAAAATGAGAAAAAAGATACTGGAATCGTTATCGACTCCAAATCAAAAACCGCTACTTTCAAAATAACATGGAATGCTAACGGAGGGAAAATCGGGACTAAGAAAAAAATAACAACTTCCATTGAGAAAGGATCTAAAATAAAAAAAGTTCCCACCACACCAAAAAGAAGTGGCTATACTTTCAAAGGTTGGTACACTAAGAAAAGTGGTGGGAAAAAAATAAGTAAAAACACAAAACCAACAAAAAGTGTTATTTATTACGCCAAGTGGAAGAAAGGCAGCACAAGCTCAAGTAAGATTGACAGTAAAATTGTTGGAGGTTGTTCTAATACATACGCTGGTTCTTCATACGCTTACAATTTTAAAGCCAATGGGGAATGTGTGTTAACCTGTATTTTTGTAGGTAGTCGTGGTGTGAGTGGTGCAACAGGTAAATATTATACTTCTGGAGGAAAAGTCTATTTTACAAATCTCATTGAACACTATAGTAAAAAACCACTGAAAAACAAAGTTAGTGATTATTCATTTGGAACTGACCAATATGGTAAATATATTATGCTAAAGCATTTCAGTTTTAATGATGCTACTCCCGATTCAGAATCAACATTTAAGTTTTATAAAAGAAGTTAGTATTGATAAGGATAAATCATATATTAGCTATTAAATAAATATTCTATAGTAAACACTAGTAGCTAAACTTAATCAACCTAAAATAGCTATTAAATCTATTAAAAATAGAAATTCCATTAAAATATTGACTTGAACATGCCCCCATCAATAATTTAACTTTTATTATTTTATATTTTTTTTAAATCTTCTCTTTTTAACTTTGATAATTAATAACCAATATAAACTCTTTTTTTTATAATATTCATCCTATTATTCATGTTAAATATAAATATTAAATTAAATTTTATTAAAATTCAAAAAGTTTTTTATTTTTTCAACTTAGATGATTAGCTATTTTCCAAATTTAAAAAGAACAAGATCATATACATTAGCTATTTTTGTTTTTAAGCTATTTTTCATGCGAATAATTTGTAAATTTACAACTTTTTAGAATTTGACCCAACTGGAAAATGATACTTTCAAGATTAGAAAAATATACATAGTCAAAAAAAGAAAAATTGATAAGATAATTATAATTCTTTATATTTTCATTTAATCTAATTTTTAAAAATTAAAAAGAAAAAATAATTATATTTTTAATTTAAAACTTTATATTATAAACTAACTAAAATTTTACTAATTTATTAACATTAAAAGGCAAAACAATGGAATGTCAAAATTACAATATTACAAGAGGAGTGGAAAGGGAAAATCTTAATTTGAATCCTCTTCAAAGAGGAGGCATCCTTCCACGTGAAGCAAGAGAAGCATTATACGAATTTGGTGATGGTTATAGTGTGTGTGATTATTGTGCTGGAAGACTTGACGAAATAGCTAAACCTTCTATCAATAGCTTTTTAGACGATTTAGCTACTTTTTTACATGTGGATCATGTTAGAACTGTTCATGGTGCTCGTGAAGGAAAATTTGCAGTGATGTATGCAATGTGTGAACCAGGGGATCCTATTGTTATAGATGGAAATGCTCACTATACTACTCACTTAGCTGCTGAACGAGCAGGGCTTGAAATAATTGAAGTTCCAAATTCTGGAGAGAAAGAATTTAAAATAGATTTGAATAAATATCAGGAAACACTTGAATTAGCTATTGATAAATATGGTGAAATTAAATTAGCTCTTCTTACTCATGTTGATGGAAATTATGGAAATCTTTCAAATGCAAAAGAATTTGGTGAGATTTGTAGTGATTTAAATGTTCCATCAATTCTAAATTGTGCTTATTCTATGGGAAGACTTCCAATTGATGGGAATGACTGGAACATTGACTTTGTTGTTGGAAGTGGTCATAAAAGTATGGCTGCCTCAGGTCCAATTGGTGTGCTTGGAATGAAAGATGAATGGGCTGAAACAGTATTAAAGAGATCTCCAAGACATGTGAAAAAAGAGGTTGAAATGCTAGGATGCACAAGTAGAGGTGCACCAATAGCTACTTTAATGGCATCACTACCTCATGTTATTGAAAGAGTGAATAACTGGGAAAATGAAGTAGAATTAACCCAGGAATTTGTATCTAAACTTGAAAAAATAGATGGAATTGAACAACTTGGCACAAAACCTAGTGAACATGACCTTGTCAGATTTGACACTCCGATTTTACACGAAATTTCAAAAAATCATCCACGAAAAGGATTTTTCTTTTATGAAGACTTGAAAAAAAGAAAAATAGTTGGAATTAAAAGAGGTCAAACCGAATGGTTTAAATGTAGTACTTATGGAATGAGTAAAGAACAAAGAGATTATGTAGCTAATTCAATTCTAGAAATTGTTGAAAAATTTGCTAATTAATGGAAAAAAATATTCAAATGAAAAACAAACTCAAATTAATAATTATTTTTTAATAATTTTTTGAGAAGTTGAATTTAATTTTTAAAAAAAGTCACTATATTATTTAAGACTATTTAAATCAAACCAATTATCCATTAATTCCCAAGTAAACAGAGCAACACCATCAGATCCTCCATCTAAAGCTACTTGACAATGATTTTTAAGTTCTTTTCCTGAAAGTGGAGTTTGGTTCACATCACTTACATAAACTTGAATTCCAATGCAAACATTGGACCAAATGGCAGTTTGTTTGAAATATGAGGAAGTTTCTTTAATCCATGGAAAACTTTCATTATAATTACCAGAGTAAGCCATAGGAATGATAACGTCTGCATACCAAGATAAAGCATGAATATCCTGACCATAATATTTAATCCCTTCTTTTTCTGGCATGACAGTAATAGATAATGTTAAATTATCATCTAACTCATCACTAACCATAGTAACGAATTTTGTAATTGCATTTGAAGCTGTCACTCCATTTGGATAGCTATATTCATAAGCATTACCAGGATATCTAATATAATCTAGTTGAATACCTCCAACTCCTTCAATAGTAGATAATTTTTTAATTTCATTGATTTTTTTATTAAAGTGAGGATAATTGAAGTTTTTTGTTGTTGTATTTATTGGATTAATCCATGTTTTATCATAAAAACATTGAACCCAAAGATGAACCTTAATATTTTTACTATTTGCTTTTTTTATCCAATTTGAGACATTTTTTTCACCATAAATATCTACTGCACTTGAATGTAGGAAAACATCTTTAATACCATACTTCGACAAAGTATCCAAATCAACATCATTCATGTGATTGCCTTTCACCCAAATACCTGTTTCAACATTGTCTTTCGTTAGTATATTAAAAGCAAAAGTAGCTAATAAAAAAGCCATTGCTAAAATTATTAAGATAATAGCTATCTGCTTTTTGTTTAAGTTAAGTAATTTTTCTTGTATTTTTTGAATTATTCTTAGCATATTTTTTCCCATTATATTATCCAGTTTAAATTAAAATTAAAATTAAAAACAGAGCAAATATCTACCCTGAAAATTTTTTAAACTGATTAAACCCTTATTAGTTTATTATAGTATAATTTCTCTTTTTTATCCTGTTTAAATGTTTGTGTAAATGAGTGAAATCCTAATAAATAGTTTTATGTTTCTTGACTGGGAGATACTTCATTTGAATAATTCTTCATTTTCTGTTAAAAATACCTCATAGAGTACTTTTTTAATTTAGAAAATTTTAATTACATGAAATTAATTCTTCACATTCTTTATATTTATATTTTTTAATAATTTTTGTTTTGTAATTGTATGGAAAGATATGGTGAGTTTTTTCATCATTAAATAGATGTTCCATGATTAAAATAATGGTAAAATTTAATTTATAAACGAAATAAATCATAATTATTAAAAATATTATTAAAAAAAGGATTTACAAACCTTAATTTTCTTTTAATTAAGATTAGTAATATTATTTATTAATTTTATTTATTATTAAAAATAGAATAAACAAGAAAATTTTCT
>WRMT01000118.1 GCA_009777005.1 Methanobrevibacter sp.
TTTTTTTAAAAAAAGTTTTTTAAAAAAAAATAAAAAAAAAAAAGTTTTTTAATTTTTAAAAAAAAATTTTAAAAAAAAAAAAAAAAAAAAAAAAAACAATACATGAACTTGTAAATAAGATTTATTAAAAATTTAATGAATATTATTCTAATAGAGTACTTAGCCAATATACTCATTTAAGAAGATTTTTACAAAATCCAGATAATAATCATGTGCAAAATAATATAAATAGAACAAAAAACATCAACAAAAGCATTGTCATTAAATCTTCATCATATTCTTCAGACATATCATCTGTAATTTATTATATATTAATATTATAATTTATATAATATATATGATTTTCCATTTTTATTATAAAAAACTATTAAAATAATTAAAAAAATGACTGGATTTGAGATTGGTTATATGGTTATAAAATGTAGGACTATATCTAAAGGAATAGCTACTGGTGAGTTGATTGTGAGTAAAGAACCCCTTAGTTTTTTAGGAGGAGTTAACCCTGAAACAGGAGAAATAATTGATCCAAATCATGAACTGAAAGGTGAATTCATTAATGATAAGATATTATTTATTCCTGGTGGGAAAGGTTCAACAGTTGGTTCTTATGTAATATTTCAAATGAAAAAAAATAATGTTGCACCACGAGGAATAATATGTTTAAAAGCCGAACCAATAATAGCTACTGGAGCAATAATGTCAAACATCCCTATGGTTGATTCCCCTTCATCAGTTGATAAATTAAATAATGAAATCAGTATAGAATTAAATAGTGATGAAGGAAAAATAAGTATTTTATAGTAATTTTATATTTTATTTATACTGATTCACTATCTACTAAAATGTTATACTTTAATTATCTGATTTTCTAGCGATTATTAGTAACGAAGGATATTTTCTAAATCATTCATTTTTATTTTTATAGATTTTAAATTATTTAAAATACGTTTAAACTCATTTATCAAAGTTTCAACTGGTTTTATAGAAATATCATCCTCAAATACAGGTTCAACATCTATAATATCTATAAACATATGTAAATTAGCTTCAATTATCTCAGACATTTCTTCAAAATACAGCTTACCTTGAATAAATTTATTTTCTATCTCCTCAAAATTATTATCTTCTATTTTAGAAAAAGAAGATACTAATTTGATAGATTTAAGTCTTAGTTGATGATTTTTATCCATATCTTGTTCATATTTATTAGAAAGTTCATTAAGATCTTTAGAAAAATTAGATAATAGTTCAATAGCTTTTTCCCTATCTTTAGAAGAATAAGCAGGATAATTTATTATTACTTGATTTTCTTCCCAAAAAGTATTATCTAAATGCTCAAATTCTTTATTTATTTCCATTAAATATTTAAAAATGTCTTCATAAATACTATAATCTCCTTGAATTAATTCTTCAAATTCATTTAAAAAATTTTCAAAGTCATTATCAGCTAATAAAGACACAACATGGTCGTAAACTTCAATATTTTTTACATAAGAAATTAAATCATCAACTCCTATTTTTGAGTCAAATTTAACAAAAACATTAGAAGATTTTTTATTTTTCTGAGGAATTCTACTAAATCCATTAATATCCCTTTTGGAGATTTGCTCAAATTCATCTAAATCCTCATATTTAAGAGTAAAAACTTTAGAATCCATGTCCTTTTTGAGAAGTTTAGCTTTTTTAATTTCATTTAAATCTATTTTATCAAACAAACTTGCTTCCCTAAATGAAATGTAAAAACTTACCCCTGCATCCAATAAATCTTCATCAGATAGTTCATAAGCTTTATCAAAATCTTTTTTTAAGTTAGTTTCTAAGTAATTGGAATCTTCAACTTGCTTCCATATAATGTTAACAAAAAAGTCAACGTTTTCACTTGTAAATGAATCGGTATCTAAAATAGTCGTAAATACCTGTTTATTCTCATTTTCAGAATGATTAAAGTTGTTAAATTCATTATTTAATTCAAAATCATCTAACATGGATTTAACATATTTATTTCCAACAATCTTGAATTTTATACTTTCATCAGAATTATTAAAAATTTTTATATTATTTAACAGAATCTTTAATTCTTTCTCAGTATCAGGTAAAGCAGAAATAAATGTTTTCATTTCTTTAATCACAATACTATTTTCATTATTTTCCATATTACTCAACTAAAAATTCAGTCTTTATTCCATCAAAAATAATTAATGTTATTTTGAGCTAAATAATTTTATTTGAGATATTAAATATATAATTTCCCATTTTATATATCTATTTTTCCAAGACTATGATAAATCCTTTAATACAATATAATATATCATATATAATAAATTTTTTTCCAAAAAAGGATTAATAAGATTTATTAAAAAGATTTAAAGGGATAATTCTTATCTTAAATTTTCATATAATAGTCATTATATTTATTAATATCATATTATTATTTAAAGTTAATATAGATATCTAATGAAAGATAAAAATAACTTTTCTTGGAAAAACTAGTGTTTTTTTATTTTAAAGCTATATTTTCATTCAATCGCCCTACTCCAAAAATCCATATAGCTTAATTTAGCTTTAATACTCTTTAATCTTAAATCAAAAGATTTATATCCTATTTATGAAAAATAATTAAGTTCATTAAGTAGCTAAAATATTAGAAATAATAGCTAAAAAATGAGCTAAAAAAAAAAGTTTTTTCATATTTGAAAATCAGGTATAATATTATTACTATTTTTACATATTTTATTACAAAAATATGTATAATATTAATAGCTAAATATAAAGTAAATGAAATTTAATTTTTAAAAATAATGTATTTACTAATACACACGTCATATTTTTATGAATTCTCACTATTTTTAAGATAAAATCGTTATTAATTCTGGGAAAAATGTATATTAGTTTTAATGAGAGTTATTTCTTTTTTTATTCTATTTTATAAATTATAATTGAATTATTAACTATTAAAATTATTATCCTCTATTTTATCCTTTATTTATCATTCATCCAAGCTGAAATCATGGAAAGCACATGGTTATTTATCCATTAAGTTTCTTGGTAAATTTTTCATTTAAATCATTCATTTCAGTTTTAATAAATTTTAAATTATCTAAAATCCTATCATATTCTTTTAATATAATATTAACACTTTTTCCATAATCATCATCCTCAGACACTGGAAAGATATTAACTGTTTCAATGTACATGACTATATAATTTTCAATAATACCTGATAGTCTTTCAAAAAAAGTTTTAGATTCCATGAAAAAATTTAATAGTTCTTTGAAATCTTGATTATTATTCTTATAAAAGGAAGATGAAACTCCTAGTGATTTACTCCTAAATTCACGATTTTTATCTCTATCTTGTTCATATTCTGTGGAAAATTTATTGAAAATTTTTGAAAAACTATTTAATAGTTTAGGAACCCTATCAGGGTTGTCAAAATGGTATTCAAAATCATCAAACATTAATCTATTTTCTTCCTCAAAAGCAACATTTAAACTATCTAATTCTATAAATGTATTCCCTAAATATTGGAATATATCATAAAAAAGACTATACTCTTTCTGGGATCTTTCTTCCAATTTGTCTAAAAACTTTACAGATTTATCATCTAATAAAGAAAAAAAGCTATTGGAATTTTCAGTATCTTCCTTATAAGAAATATTATTTTTAGGGTGGTTTAAAAACTTTGTAATGTTATTAAAAAAGTCTTCAACCTCCTCACAATCGTTAAATCGGTTAATATCCTCTTGAGAGCGTGATTTGAATTCATCTAATGAAACATACTCGGAAATAACATATTCCTCATCCATATTTTTTTTGAGAACTTCAGCTTTTTTAAGTTCATTAATATCTAAATTATCAAACAAACTTATTTTTCTGTGTGAAGCATAAAAACTTACTTCACAACCATATAAATCTTCATCCTCTAGCTTACAAGCTCTATCAAAATCTTCTTTTAAGTTAGTTTCTGGATAATTAGAATCTTCAATTTGAGTCCAAATAAGGTTAATAAAAAAGTCAACATTATCATTTGTAAATAAACCCGTGTCTAGAGCTGTTGTGAGTTGATCTTTATTATCAACCATGTCTTCAATGTTTAATTTATTCTCTAATTCAAGTTTCTTTAATGTTGACATTACATATTTATTTCCAACAATGTTTAATCTAGAAATTTGTTTAGACTTATTAAAGATGTTTATATGATTTAATAAAATCTTTAATTCTTCTTCAGTATCAGGTAAAGCAGAAATGAATGTTTTTACTTTTTCCCTATCATAATCTTCATGATTTTCCATATTAATCTTCCAAAGATATTATTATAATTAGAAATAGCTATAAACAGCAGCTATTCATGCAGTAAAGTATTTTTATATATTATCCATATAATTTCCTATTTTATATATCTGTTTATTCATGAGTACAATAAATCACCTAAGACATTACTAAATGTCATTATATAGGTGAAATTTTGCCTATTATCAAATATGTTTATTTCAAAAAAAAATGTTTATAGTTTTTACTTAATGTATATAACAAAGAAAATTTTTATGAATAATGTTAAAAATCTTTTAAATTAAATTTAAAATTATTATATAGATTATTATTGAAAAATATTAGTATAAATGTTAAAAAAATTTGGTAATTTACTATAAACAAGAAATATATATTATAATTAAAAAATATGTATTACAATAAATAAAAATATATCATAATTAAAAAACATACATTAAAATCAAGAAACAAGTATTACAATAAATAAAAATATATCAAAATTAAAAAACATACATTAAAATCAAGAAACAAATATTACAATAAATAAAAATATATCAAAATTAATAAATATATATTACAATATGTATTTCTTCATTTATTTGTCATTTTTTTCCAAGCTATGAGCATCAGAAAAAAACCATGTTTATTTATTTTTTAGAATTCTTGTAAATTTTTTATTTAAATCATTCATCTCTGTTTTTATAAATTTTAAATTTTCTAAAATCTTATTACCTTCTTTTAATATAGTTGTAACACTTTTTTCATAATCCTCATTAGACACTGGAAAAATATTAACTGTTTCAATGAATATAATTATATAATTCTCTATAGCACTAGATAGTTCTTCAAAATAGTTTTTAGAATCCACAAAAAATCCAAATAATTCTTTAGAATCTTGATTTTTGCCTTTGGAAAAAGGTAATAACACTCCTAGAGATTTACTCCTAAATTCACGATTTTCATCCCTTTCTTGTTCATATTCATTGGAAAGTTTATTGAAAACCTTGGAAAAATTAGTTAGTAGCTTAGAAATCTTATCAGGATTTTTAGAGGAGTAATCAAAATCATCTAGCACTAATTTATTTTCTTCCTCAAAAGCATTATTTAAATTATTAAATTCTTCAAATGTTTTCTCTAAGTACTGGAATATATCATCAAAAAGACCATACTCTTTTTGGTTTTTTTCTTCCAATTCTTCTGAAAATTTTTCAAAGTTATCCTCATCTATTAAAGAAATAAGATTATTGAAATCTGAGGTATCTTCATTAGAAGGAATACCCTCTGCCAATTCGTTGAAAATCTCTGCAAAAACATTGAACATCTCTTTACTATCTCTATTAGAAAGATTACTCTTTTTTGATTTGTTTAAAATTTCTTCAATATCTCTAGAATACTTAAATCCCTCAATATCCTCTGAAGAGAATTGTTTAAATTCATCTAAAGAGTGATAATCAAAAAGAATAGTTTTATCACTCATGTCTTTTTTAAGAGCTTCGACTTTTTTAAGTTCATTTTTATCCACATTATCAGACAAACTTGTTTTTCTACATGAAGCATAAAAAGTTGCTCCATTATCAAATAATTCTTCATCATCTAACTTCAAGGCATTATAAAAATCTTCTTTTAAGCTAGTTTGAGGATAATTTGAATCTACAATTTGAGTCCATATTAGGTTAATAAAAAAATCAACATTGTCACTTGTAAATGAACCAGAATCAAGAGCTATTGTGAGTTGATCTTTATCAACCATGTCTTCAATGTTTAATTTTTTCTCTAATTCAAGTTTCTTTAATGTGGATATAACATGATTGTTTCCAACAATGTTAAATCTAAAAATTTGTCCTGACTTATTAAAGATGTTTATATAATTTAATAAAATATTTAATTCTTCTTCAGTATCAGGTAAAGCAGAAATGAATGTTTTTACTTTTTCCCCAGCATAATTTCCATTTTTTTCCATGTTAAAATTCTTCCAAAGATATTATTATAAATTATAGAATAGCTATTTTTTTAAGATATTTCACAAATAATTTCCACTTTATATATCTATTCTTCATAGTAAAATAAATCACCTGAAACTATACAAAAAGTCTATATATATCTGTCAAAATTTTGACTCTTATCAAATATTTTCATTGACAAAAATATGTTAAATGAGAAATATATATTAAAATAAAGAAATATGAATTATATATAAGAAAAATAAATTACACTTAAAAAATATAAATTAAAATAAAGAAATAAAAATCTTATTTAAAAAAAATAAATTACACTTAAAAAATATAAATTAAAATAAAGAAATATATATTACATTTAAAAAGTATGTATTATAATAAAGAAATATATATCCTATTTAAGAAAAATAGATTATATTTAAAAAATATATATTAAAATAAAGAAATATACATTACACTAGTTATTTTTTCATTCAAATTATCATTTTTTTCCAAGATATTATCAATGAAAAAGAATACCAGATTATTTATCCATTAAGCTTTTTGGAAAATTTATTATTTAAATCATTTATTTCTGTTTTTATAAATTTTATATTATCTAAAATCCTATCAAATTCATCTATTATAATATCAACCTTTTTATCGTAATTTTCATCCTCAAATAATGGGAAAATATCAGTTATTCCAAAGAACATATCAACATAATTTTCAATTACCTCAGATAGTTCTTCAAAATAGTCTTTAGAATCAGCAAAAAATTCTAATAACACTTTAGAATCTGGATCATCACTTTCAGAAAAGGACAATAACACTCCAAGTGATTTACGCCTAAATTCACAATTTTCATCCCTTTCGTGTTCATATTCAGTGGAAAGTTTACTGAAAACCTTGGAAAAATTAGTTAGTACCTCAATAGCCTTATCAAGACTTTTAGAGTGATGATATAAATCCTTTAACACAAATTCTTTCTCTTCCTTAAAAATATCACCTAAATTATCTAATTCTTCAAATGTTTTCTCTAAGTACTGGAAGATGTCATCATAAACACCATACTTTTTTTGGTTTCTTTCTTCCACTTCCTCTGAAAATTCTTCTAGTTTATCCTCGTCTAATAAAGAAATAAGATTATTTAAATCTTCACTATCTCCATTAGAAGGAGAAATATTCAATCCCATTTCACTGAAAATCCCAGCAAATATATCTGAAACATCTCCAAGATCTTTAGGATTTTTAAATCCCTCCATAAGCTCTTTAAAAATTAGCTGAAACTCCATTAAAGAACCATAATCTGAAACAATAGTTTTATTCTCCATGTCTTTTTTGAGAATTTTAACCCTTTTAAGTTCATTTATATCTACACTGTCCGACACAGTTATTTTCTTATATGAAACATGGAAAATTGCTCCAATGTTGAATAAATCTTCTTCATCAAATTTACAAGCTTTATCAAAATCTTCTTTTAAGTTAGTTTCTGGATAATTTGAATCTTCAATTTGAGTCCATACAAGGTTAATAAAAAAATCCACATTGTCACTTGTAAATGAACCAGTATCAAGAGCAGTAGTGAGTTGATCTTTATCTTCAACCATATCCTCCATTTTTAATTTATTGTCTAATTCCATTTCCTTTAATATTGACATAACATAGCTGTTTCCAACAATGTTAAATCTAAAAATTTGTTTAGACTTATTAAACACACTTATACGTTTTAATAAAAATTTTAATTCCCTTTCAGTAGCAGGTAAAGTCGAAATAAATGTTTTTACTTTTATCATTACATTTTCTTCATTTTCCATATTAATCTTCCAAAGATATTATTATAAATTATAAATAGCTATTTTTTAAGATATTACACATAAATTCCAATTTTATAAATCTATTTTTCATGTAAGAAATCATCTGAAACTATATTATACCTAATATAATTAATTTTTTTTCTAAAAATTATTAATAAAAATTATTAAAAAGATTTAAAGTATTTATTTTTATCTTACAGTTTCATATAACTCAAATTATACTTATAAATATCATATTAATCTTTAAAATTAATATAGCTATTCAATAAAAAATAAAAATGATTTTTCTTCACTATTTACAAACTTCACTATTTTCATGAATTTTCACTATTCTTTAGATAAAAACTTTATTAAATTTTTTTAAAAAAAGCAAGTTTAGTGTGTTTAATAATAATATATTCATTATTTTTAACTTTTTTTATTAATTAAAAGATAATAAATAGTTTTTATAGTTATTATACTCATATTTTCTCAAATTTTAGTGTCATTTTTATCAAAACTACTTGAAATCATTTAAAACCCTGAAATTTACTCCATAAAAATGATCTTTTTTAAAAAAACTAATGTTTTTTTATTTTAAAACTTTATTTTCAATAAGCTGGGCCCCCCCTTCCTCCTCCTCTATCTAATCGCGTCATTTTTATTTAACTTAACCCAACTTGTA
>WRMT01000119.1 GCA_009777005.1 Methanobrevibacter sp.
ATTTAATTTAAATATTTTTATTTATTTATAAAAATTTTTTATTTTTTTAAGTTTAGAAAATCGAAGATTTTTCAAAGTTTAAAAATGAAGTTTTTATTTATTTATAAAAATTTTTTATTTTTTTAAGTTTAGAAAATCGAAGATTTTCTAACATTGAAAATTAAAGATTTTTCAAAGTTTAAAAATGAAATTTTTATTTAATATAACAATATAACTGGGAAAAATTGATGAATATTGAAAATAAATCATTTAAACACTTTATAACTGATTAAAGTCTAAAAACAAATAACTTAGCAGATTATCTTAATGTTAAAACCAATATGGGTGTTAAAAGTTATTAAATACTTTTTAATCTTAATAGTTGTGCTGATTGTGTGAAAATTGATAAACATTATAATCAATGGTTTGATATTAATGATTTGGAATATTTTCCTCTTTTATATCCTAATTATAGGGGTAATACTGATAATAGTATTGAAACTGCGAAAAAAATGGAATGATAAAACTCATTTATCGCAAATGTTTGAAGATAAAGAATCGAATGATTTTGTAGATAAACATGCCAATGTAACAGATAATGCAAAAATTGAATATCTTAGTGTTCAAAGTAATAATGGAGAGGAATTATTAAAATTATATACAAGCGGTTTTAGTGATAAGGTGTACCTCACAGAAGAAGTTAAATCCATTGGTAAAGCTAAAGGATTGGGAAAACTTGTTCATAATCATACTAATAAAATACCTTTAGCAAGTCCAGAAGATATATTCCATGCTGTAAATTGCCAAATTAAAGAAACAATTGCAATTACGCCTGGAAGTAAATATAATTCCGTGATGATTAATAACAATAGATTTAAAATACAAAATAAAGCTAATGACCTCGAAAAATCATTTAATAAGATAAAATTAGAAATGGAAATTGAATTTCTTAAATCCAATCCTAAATATGCTAATGTTGATCCAGAATCAGAAAGTTTTAAAAATGCAATAAAAAAACATTATCAAAATGAAAAGAATATGTTACCTTATTATAAAAAACAAAAAGGAGTTTTAGAAAAAGAAAAAATAGATTATAAATTATATGATAAAACAAAAGCTAAATATATATAATATGAAATTAAATTTATTATTTAATTATTAATTAAAAAATTTATTAGGAGGTTCATAAATATGTCTTTAGGAATAGGTCCAGAATTAGAAGCATATAGTGATGATATATCAATGACAGCAGTATTTATAGTTAGAACTTTAGATAAACGAAAAGAACTAACTGATGAATTAATCAAACGGGATAAATCTACTTTTAAAAAATTTATAGGAATTTTAAAAGAATATATTAAAGATGGAATTGTTGAAGGTGATTCCATTGAGGATTTATTGAGAATTAATGTTGATAAATTTTTAAATGAGAGCATTGTAGAATATATTTAACTATTTTTATTTACTGAGCTATTGCACTAATTACATTTTGTTTGGCTATATATTAATGAAAATTAAAAAATTTATAGCTAGTTAATGATTTTTATCATGAAGTTTATCTTTTTTTGTTTTACTTGGTTTAACATATAAATTAATGAAATAACTAGCATCCAAAAAAAATCATTCAATATCTCTAATCTCTCTTATAGTCCTTGAAATAATTTTTTTAAGTAATCAAAATTTGAAACTAAAATATATCATTTTAATTTTCTAATTTTTTTTCAAAATAAAAAAATTATAACTTGGTTACATGGAATTAAATAATATTAAAATCATGTTTTTCAAATTAAATAAGATTTATAAAAATCATTAATTAAGAGCTTTTTTTCCAAGACTATAGTTATATATAACATTTAAACTTTTTTAATAAGCTTTTAAAAGATTTGTAATTCGCCATAACTTCCATCTGAATAGTGTTAAACCATCTGCTCCTCCTTTTGTTGCAGCTTTAGCATAACTAATCATTTTTTGAGGTGGAAGAGATTTAACTCCTTTACCGTAAACTTCTAAACCAACCCATACTTTAGCACTATTAGACCTGTCTTTATACCATTTTGTAATTTTAGTTACCCATTTATTATCCTTACCAAAGGCAGTTTTATAAAGCATAGGTATTAAAACATCTAAGTGTTTAGCTAATTCCTCTGTGTTTTGACCATATAATCTTATGGAACGGTTGGGTTCAGGCATTAAAGCTGCTGAGAGAATAATATTTTTATTATTCTTTTTAGCTATTTTTTTCGCCATTTCCACAAATTTTGTAACTGCTTTATCTCCTGTTACTCCATTTGAATAGTTATAATCACTTGCCTTTAAGGATACTCCAGAATATCTTACATAATCAAAATGAATTCCATCAAAAACTTTAATTTTTGAATATTTATCTACTCTTTTAAGAATTTTATTAAAGTAAGCATAGTTATAAGATTTTGTTTTAGTATTTATTGGATTAGTCCATTTATTATTAATTTTAAATGTGCAAAACCAGATATGAAGTTTAATACCATATTTATGTGCTGTGTTAGCAAAACTAACAACTTTTCCTAAACCATATCTAGAAATCGCACTTTCAAGTAAGAAAATATTCCCTATTCCTCCATCCTTTAATTTTTTAAAGTTAACTGAAGTCATATATTGGGACCAAAGCCATAAACCATTACCTTTAATATAAGGATTAGCATATTTGTTAAGTTTGCTATCTTTTTTAACATTCAAATAAACATGGTTAGGTAGCTTATTGGAAGAAGACAAAACTTTAGTAAACATAAACACATAAGTCTGATATTGAATTTTTTTACCATTATCGCTTAAATAATTAGGTAATTTATTATATGTATCAATGTATTTACTAGTTTTTAAAGAATAGTTATAATAATCTTTTAAATAAATATTTTTCTTGATATTCTCACCAGTAGGTAAATTTGGATATTTAACATCTTTTTTAAGAGCAATATCAGAAAAATTGTTATTTCTTTTATTTTGAATTGTTTTTACCATCAAATAGCTAAACTCAGGTATTGTTAATTTATAACCATCACAGTTAACTGTTGTTGGCAGCTTATTTTCTTTATTAATATAAGTATTAAGAGTTTTAGCTGTAGATACTATCTTATCTTGAGATATGGTTTTATCAACTGTAGCATTGTCTTCTGCAAAGCTAATGTCACAGCTTAATAAAATAAATACAAGAATTGAAATTAGTATAATGTATTTATATGGATTTTTAATTGAATTTTGTATAATTTTATCCCTCCTTTAGTAATAACAATGCTATAAATATGAATCTAATTTAATATATGATTTATATAAAATATATAATTATTTAAAAATAGAAAAAAAGGTTAAAAAAAAGAAATTTTTTTGTTAATTATCTTTAATACATGATAATAATGCCACTATATTTATATTTCAATTTTTTATTGCTTTCAAATATATAAAAAGCATTGTTAGAGTAGTCAGTCTCTTGATATGTTTTTCCATAAGCATTTGGTTTAGAAATGTCTACAGCAAAATAATAGTTATTACTCTCCATCGAGAATTATTTTTCTTTAATTCCTTCAAATCATACTTTTTAGCTGGAATAAAGATTGTTTTTAACTAAGATTTCTTTAAAGAGGGAATTTTATAAAGAGATTTATAATTAACAATGTTAAAAACACTCCAAAATTCTAGCCATAAAGAAGTTTTTTTTTTTTTTTGGATGTTTTAGTTCCAACGTTTTTCACAGTGATATCATGATTAAAAACTCATTCATGATATTTTTCTATAACATAATCTCTATTTTGTTTAACTCATCTAAATGGTTGAATAAAATTTTTTAGAAAATAGAACCATCATCTTATGAAAGAATAATAATAAATATCAAATAACTAAGTATAGTTAAAAAATTCTGATATAAATAGTTAATGGTAGAAATAAAAGATAATTATACTTATTTAAATTAAAAAACAAAGAATATGAATATGATATCACCCTTCCCCTAATAACAATCATATCTAAAAAATAAGAAAAAACATTGAAAATTAGAAGAAATAAAATTATTAACTAAATAAAAATTTTTGAAAAATAAGGATTATATGTAGTTATGATGTGAATTCCATGTAATGGTGATAATCTATAATGCTAAAAGAAAGAAGGAAAAAATACTCCTCATGACATTTTAGATTATATAAAAAACAAGTTTTTGAGAAATTACTTAGTTGATATAAATATTATAGATAAATATTTTATTTGTAATGAACAAAGATTCTATAAACAATTAGAATATAAAAATAGATTTGTTTAAAAAGAATATCTGAAAAAAATAGCTAAATAATAAATTTATTATATTTCCTTGTTTTGTTGATTATTAATTTTGGTTTTTGTAATATTTTCACATGATTTTATTGGGAACTCTTTAGGACCATATTACTACTGTTTAATTGTTGTATTTGAATTTAAATACAGTCAAAAAGAAAATTTAAATGATTTAGCTAATAAAGCTATAGATTAAATCAAAAAAATCCCTTATTTAAATTATAATCTTATTCTTTTAGGAATTGCATTTGGGGATTGTGAAGCTACCTAACAACTGGAATCATTAAAAAAGTAATAGCTAAAAAAGGAGAAGTGAAGTTTTTAGCTCTTGAAAATTATTATTTTATTTTCCTATGTTTATATTGAAAAATATTCCATCTTTAGATAAAATTTTTCACAGGACAGCAACTTTACACTTCGTAAAATTTTATATCTTAGTTGGATATATAATTTAATATCATTGTATTATAGTTGATGTTGTTTTTATGGTAGATTGAGATTCTTGGGATTAGTCATTCAATTAGCTTTCTTAAGTAATTTAATTATTTCACGTGAACAAAATAGGACTAATTAATAATTAATTAAAATACGAGGTAAAGAATCATGCTTAAATTACCTGTGGGGATTGAAACATTTAGTGAGTTGCGAGAAGAAGGATATGTATACATTGATAAAACACAATATATCCATAAACTAGTTACAGAAGGAAAATCTTATTTTTTTGTCACGACCACAGCGATTTGGAAAATCATTACTTTTAAGTACAATGGAAGAGCTATTTAAAGGAAATAAAAAACTATTTAAAGGATTGTATATCTACGATAAATGGGATTGGAATGAAAAATATCCAGTAATAACTATAAATTTGGGTGGAGGAAAATATAACACATTAGATAATTTAGAAAATACTTTAACAGATATTTTAGATGATCTGGGTGAACAATTCAATATAGAACTTAAAAGGAAAACTTTACCTCAAAGGTTTAGAGAATTAATAAGAAAAATACATGAAAAAACAAATAAAAAAGTTGTTATTTTAATTGATGAATATGATCAACCTATTATTTCCAATCTTCAAAGTAAAGATTTAAATGGATTTCAAGAAGATTTAGGAAATTTTTATCAGATTTTAAAAGTAAATGACAAGTTTATTAAATTCATATTCATCACTGGAATATCCAAATTTGCACATGTTTCATTATTTTCTAAACTAAACAATTTAGATGATTTATCCTTAATAGATGAGTTTAATGGAATATGTGGTTATGCACATGAAGATTTAACATCTCATTTTCAAGATTATATTCAAAAATTAGCTAATAAATTGGAATATTCTCATAAAAATGTTTTAAATGAAATTAAAGCGTTTTACGATGGATATAGCTGGAATGGAAAAGAAAAACTTTATAATCCTTACTCTACTTTGCTTTGTCTTAAACATGGTAAATTTTCTAAAAAATGGTTTAACAGTGGGACACCTTCTGTTTTATCGGAATATCCTTTGAATACACATAGTATTAAAGCTCTTTGCGAACCAAGCATTGTTAGTGATGATGAACTTGAAAATTCTTCTGTTCAAAATATCAAAGATGAAATATTTCTATTTCAAACAGGTTATCTAACTGTGGACGGTATAAATAGGAAAAAAAGGAGTACATTATATAATTTAAAGATTCCTAATTTAGAAGTGAAAAATGCACTTTTAGAGAGTTTACTTCGCCAATATTCGAAAATTCCAACAAACGACATAATAGAATATGCTGAAAAATTATTGGAATATACTATAGATGGGAACTGTGAAAAGATAGTAAAAACCCTAGGAGACTATTTATCCCCTATAGCTAGTGATATTAGAGGAAAAGATGAAAGATTTTACCATGCACTTATATTCCTGCTACTTTTCTCTGCAAAAATCCATGTTCATAATTAAGTGCATAGCTACAAAGGAAACGCAGACTTAGTAATCGAAGAAGAAGATCATGTGATTATTATCGAATTCAAACAAGATGATAAAAAATCAATAAAATACATGATTAATGAAGCTATGGAACAAATAGAAGAAAAAGAATATTCAAGACAATATAAAAATAAAAAAATAATCAAAGGAGCTATAGTGTTTAAAAAAGGCGAAATAGGATGTAAATTAATCACCCAAAAAAACCTATGAAAAATTAACATATCTCAGTAGCTAATTTATTTAACTTTGATTTGAAAGAATTTTATGACTGAATCCTTAATGAAGTATTTCACTCACTTTGAATTTCATTGTCTCATTTTCACTTGAATAGTGACAAAAATTAAACCATAGCTCCATACCTTAAATTTCTATAATAAAAAATTGAAAAAGTATTATTAATTTAATTATCTATTTTAATAATGCTTAATTTTTAATTTTTTTAGTTGTAAAAAGTTAATACATAGTTTTCAACTAATGATTATCTTTAAATCAATAATTAATATATTAAATTTATCAATAATAAAAAATTATTTCAATAAATGATTAACATGACATTATTATCCTTTATTAACCCATTATCCTTAGAAGGTCAAGAAATACTTAGTGAGAAGATAGACCTTAACTCTATTTTCCATGAAAATGAAGAGCTTATTCGAATTAGTGAATACTTTAGTGAAGGAATTATTAGTGATGAAACAAAAATTCCTAAAAATTATGGGGAATTAGCTTTAAAAAGGATAGAATGGTTTTTTAGAGAAAAAAATGACAAAGATTTTAAAATAAATGAATACTCTTACTTTTTTAATGAAGCTATAACTGAATTTGATGTAATAGCTTTCCACTTATTAGCTCAAGCTATTGCTTATAAATTCAATATAAATTCTCGTGAATCAAAGCTATTTGCAGAATCTCAAAATCGACTTATTGAAGAAAGACTTTATAGAATTTCAACTGACATTAAACATGAATTAGTTGAAAAGGTATTAAATGAACTACTTTACAATGTTAACACACTTAAATGGACGGATTTAATAGATTTGATTTCTTCAAAAAAGATACTTTTAGCTGATTTGTTAGTAAAAAATGGGGAAATAATCTTAAATGAAGAAGATTTTAGAGAAGCTTTTTATGAAGATATTAAAGATTGGCCTGAAAGAAGAATCTCCATGGTCTACAATAAACTAGTAGGGTATCAGATAAAAGAGCTAATTCTAACTAAAATCATTGTTCAAAATACTGAGGATTATTTAAAAAATATTAAAGAGAAATTAGCTACAATTGAAATCCATCCAGCTATTAAAATTTTAGGAGGAGAGCTAGGAGATCATTTAAATAAACTTAATGAAAAATATAGTAGATTTTATTCTGAAGGAGGAGGAATTGGTGAAGGAAGCTATGAAATAGCTAAACTATCTAAAGAAGCGTTTCCTCCATGTGTTATTAAAACAATTGAAGGAGTAAAATCAGGAAATAGAAATGATGCAATCGTCCTGTTTTTAACCTCTTTTATTTCTTATGCAAGATTAAACCCTCAAGTATTTAGACGTGATCAAACTATAAATGTTTCTGATGTTGATCCTGAATTAAAGATAACATTAAATGAAATATTACCAATTATTAATGAGGCAGCAGCTAATGCTGTTCCTCCATTATTTGAAGACCAGCCACAAGAAAAAATTAATATTGTATCAAAACTAGGCTTTGGAATGCATAGTGAACCTAAATTGGAAAATGAAGGAGAAACAAAGTGGTACACTCCAATGAGCTGTGAAAAAATTAAACTTCATCTTGGACATCTTTGTAAACCAGATAAAGCTTGTAAAAAAATTGGAAATCCCTTATCTTATTATTCTTTAAGAAAATGGCAGATTAAAAATGATGATAAAGGTGAAGTAAATCAAGCACCAAAGGGTAAAAAAGAAGAAGTTAAGCAAATACCAAAGGATAAAGAAGTAAAAGTTAAACAAGCACCAAGGGGTAAAAAAAAGAAGTTAAGCAAGCACAGAAAGGTAAAAAAGTAAAAGTTAGGCAAATACCAAAAGGTAAAAAATAAAAAGTAAACCCAACACAAAAAAAGGATAATATAAAAACAAATAATAAAGAAAAGAATAATAAAACCTAAAATAGCTATAAACTAATTAATATGCTCTTTATTGATTGTCTTATCTTTTATAATTAGATATCAATATAATTTTAATTAGTAAATGATTATTTCCTTATATTCTTTTAAATTTTAAAAATTTTTTTATTAATATTATTATTTTATTTAATTAAAAGAATGAAATTTGATAAAAATATTCAAATTCAAATATTATTATGTAAAATTAATTATTAACTAAAAATTTTAATTATAA
>WRMT01000120.1 GCA_009777005.1 Methanobrevibacter sp.
TTTTAAAAATAATCGTTTAAATCATTTTAAATCTAATTTAAAGATTTTTAACATTATTTATAAAATTTTATTTGTAATAAATATTAAGAGAAATACTATATTAATAATATTTTTTAAATTTTTTTTTATTAAAATTAAATATAGTATAATATAGTATTTTGTCACTTTTTTAGAATAATAAAATTATATTGAACTTTAATTTATATTTTTATTAAATTTTGTGATAATGTAAGTTTAAAATTATAATGATCTTAATTTTTTTATAATTTAATTTATTTAATTATTAAACTTTATTTCATAATAATTTCCATGAATTACTATTTAAAAAGAAATTCAATAGTTTTAAAAAATTAGCATGATTTTTAAGAAGTTTTACTTAAGGTATTTTCATCAATGTCAAATCATAGAAATCTACTTTATTCATTATTCCTCAGTCATGTTCAAATTCTGTTTTTAGCTAATAATTTTTTATATATGATTTCTTTTTCTTTTTCATTTCTACAGGAATCAAACCTATCAAAAAGACTAAATAAATATAGTCTTTCATTCATGGTCATACCACCGATATTTTTGATATTATCCTTCTTAAAGTCATATAATAGCTTCATTATTTTCAATAATTCTTTCTCATTTTCTTTTGGCCAAAAGGAATCAATGAATTTTTCAATTGTTTTTTCTAATTCATGAACAGTTTTATCATTATTCTTCCATTCTTTTAAAATGCATAAAATATCCTGTAAACTATCTTCAGTTCTTAAGTTCTCTATTTCAAATATTAATTCATCTAAAATCATAATAGAAAAACCTTTAGAATATAATTTTTTTTTAATAACTAAAATATCGTTGTACAATTTTACCCTCAAGATTAACTTGTTTTTTTGAGTATATCCCTTAAAATATGTTTTCCTCGTGGCATTTTATTAATTTAACTTTCATGTGAGAAATTTATTATTCTTAATTTTTCATCAATTTTTACACATAGTATTTCATCAGAATATTTTTTTGAAACCATATAATCTACAGAAACATTTATTGCATTGTTTTCTAAACTAAAAAGTAAATTTGGATATTTTAATTGTTCTACAATCTTTTTTATATCCATTTCTTGGAAATTTTTCACACCAAATATTTCCATCAATACCTGTTCTTCTTCAAATATGTCAAAATGACATTCAAAATAATATTTAATGGTTTCATTTTTAGGAAAACTTTCAATAATAGCTTTTTTAGCTATTTTGTCTATTTCAACATATTTGTCAATAATTTCCAAACATTTTTCTAGCTTATCCTCGTAAAGTTGATAATCACTAAAGAAAATGTTAATTTCCTGATTATTGTATTTAAAATCAGTGTTTCCATGACCTTCACTTATATCTACAATAACTTTCCCAAAATATTTAGTTTCAAATTCAACCATTTATTTCTCCATCATATTTGATTAATTAAATTTTAATAATAATTATAGTAATTATAATAATAATTATAGTAATTATAATAATAATAATAATTTTTTTTCATGAAAAATTTAAGCCGTTACATGGATTTTATCCATACTTTTAAACAATTTACCTATTTTTTGCATTTTCATTTCTTTTTTTCACCCTATTATATTTTTAACATCACTAATTCTTTCTATTATATTGTCTGGAAGTATGTTAGTTTTATTCATGTCTATATCTTTTGTATTAATCCATGTAGTAGCTATCCCCAATTTTTTCGGTGGTTCTATATCCCATACTAAATTATCCCCCACCATCATTATTTTATTATTTGGGATCTTGGTCTCTTCTAACATATATTCATAAATTCTTATATCTGGCTTACCATATCCCACTTCACCTTCAATAAAAAAATAATCAAAATATTTTTCAATATCAAAACGCTTTAATTTTCCTCTTTGACTTTCAGATGTTCCATTGGTCATTATGCCCAATTTCATTCCCTTCTTTTTTAGCAATTTTAAAGTAGCTTCAACATCTTCAAATAGATACCATGATTTTTCATGTATTTGTGTGTAATCATCTGCTAAATCATCTAGTTTTTCCCTGTCAATATTTAAAAAATCTTTTAATGCTAATTGTGCAATTTGTCTTCTTGCATTAATTATATTTTTTCTTCCCTGTTTATGTCTTTCACTGTCTCCCCAATACCATTTTCTGGTATTCTGTATTTTATCCAATAAAATATTCTTTTCTATTTGAATATTTTCCTCTTTTATAAATAATTCAATAGCTTTACTCCAAGCATCCTTTCCTACAAGGTCAAAAGCCATAAGGGTATCATCCAAATCAAATAGTATTAATTCAAATTTCATAGTAATTTGATTTTTTTTCATTTTATTTTGAAGATATTAATTCTCCACATTCTCCAGTTTCAATATCAAATGAAAATCTATAATCAAGTCCATTAATATTTACGAAAAAATAAAGTTCTTTATTTATATAATAGGCATCATAAAAATTAAATTCTTTAAGATTATATTCCAACACTTTACTTCTATTTTTTTCCAACAATTCCTTAATATTAAATTTTACTTCATTATTTCCACTAATTATATATGCTTTATTTTTAATTTTATTAAATGGCTCTTCAATTATTGCAATATTTTTATTATTTTTCAATAATACTGCTTCAATTTTCTTACCCTTTTGCAATTTGAATTTCTGTCCATTATACTCCCATTCTACTCCAATAGCTAATAAATCATTAACAGACAATTGTAAATGATTTTTTATTTTATCATATTTTTCAAATCTTTCAATAGTTGCAAAATTTCTTATTTCATTTTCCATTATATTCCTCAAAAATAAGGGTTTTTTGTGCAATTATTGGATAATAGGCGAAATTTAGACATATTGCTAAAATAATCTTTATGATTTCTTACTTTTTCAAAAATAGCTATTTAATCAGTTTATCCCTAGTTTTTCATGTGAATTAGCTAATTATTATTATTTTTTATTATTTTTATTATTATTTTTTTGCCCATAACACCCCAAAGCAATATGCTTTGTATAAATGGTCAACATTAGAAAATCCTGCCTTTTTTAACCATTTTAGATGAGTGCTAATTGGAACTTTTTTATCTAATTTTAACCTTTCAATTGCTTTAAGTTTAGCTTTATCATCAAGACCATTATCTTTAGCTTTTTTTATAATCCATTTTTCATACTTATTGTTTGAAAATTCACTTTCACCAGCTATCATCTCGGCATTAACAAAAATTCCATCTTTTTTTAGCCAATTAAATATTTTATTATACAATTTCTCTTGTTCATAAGTTTCCAAGTGATGAATAGCTAAGGATGAAATCACAATATCATATTTTTCATTAGGTGTAAAATCAAGGATATTTTTATTAAAAAAATTAATATTAATATTATTTGAAAACCTTTCTTTAGCTATATTCAGCATATCTTCAGCTAAATCAACTAAATCCATTTTTGCCTCTGGGAACTTATTTAAAAACATCTGCGAAAATAAACCTGTTCCAGCACCTATTTCTATAACTTTAGGTTGTTTTGCATTTATTTCAATGTTTTCAATAGCTATTCCATAAAAATCATCAAAAACAGGAATTAACTTTTTTCTTTGATTATCATAATCTTTAGCTATTTTGTTAAATTCATTAGCTACATCCATCAAATCACATTTTTGATATTATTTAATTTTTTTTATTTTTTTAATATTTTTTAATAAATTTAAATATTTAGATATGTAATTTTAATAATTTTTTTTTAATATTTTTTTAATTTTTTAAATTTTATTTTTAATTTTTTAAAATCTATTTCAATGATTTATATGTTGAAATATTGGTAAAAAGTATTTTTAACTTTGTTTTAATCTTTTTTAGTTTTTGAAAAGACAAAAACATCATATGGTTCATTATTTTTAATAATAGTTATGGGGGAGCTGGATTCTTGACAAAAACCTGATTTTATTAAAACTCTTTGAGAAGCTTTATTTTCAATAAATGGAGTTGCATAAATTCTATCAATATCAAAAGTCTTAAATCCATAATCAACCATTTTTTCAATAGCTAAAGTCATTATTCCTTTGTTCCAATATTTTTCACCTATCCAATAACCAAGTTCGCCTTCTTTTCTTTTAGATTCTGTTTGAGGAGTAATAGCTATTGCTCCTGCAGCCTCTCCTTCAATTTCAATTGCAAAGACTTTGGTAGGATTATCTTTAGAAATATGGTCTATATATAATTTAGCATCTTCTTTAAAGTAAGGATGTGGAAATTCATTTGTTAAGAATTTAGCTACATTGTAATTATTCGCATGTTTAACTACATTGTCTACATCGCTTTTTCTAAATTTTCTCAAAATAAAATTAATTTTATTATTTAAATTATTCATGTTAACACAAAACTTGAAAGTAACTTATTATTAGCTATAAATTGTTTGTTTTATATTATTTTTCTTTGAAATGGATATATGTTTCTTTTCTTCTTTTTTATCATCTCATAATCACTTAGTTTTATTAAAAATTGTGCTGAAAAACAAATTTTCATTCTATTTTTCGTTTGCTTCTACACTAGAACATATAGCTATGTTTTCAAAAGATTTCATATGATTATTATAATATTGTATAGCTATTTATTATAATGTTTTGATTTATTAATAAAATAGCTAATAGTACTACTTGGATTTTATGAAAAATATTAATTACTTAAGCACGATAAAAATAATATAAAAAGAAAGAAGTGTGTGAAAATATGAACAAGGAAACAATAGGATTAATAATAATACTAATAATAGCTATTGTCTCTATTAGTGGATGCACTGATAATAACTCATCATTAAATAATAATAGTGGGAATAATAGCACGAATTATAGTGAAGAAGATTTAGCTGTGATTAAGGCTGAACTTCAATTTTTGGATGATAATCCTGATATTGAATTTATTAACATGAATTTAAACAAAACAGAAGTTGTTTTAACCACATATGATGGCGTAGAAGTGTATAAAGTAACATTAGCTATAAATGGATTTAAACCTAAAAATGGATCTATGATTGTGTATGAAGAACCAGAATATTCTGTTTATTATGTTGATTTAGATACTGGAAACATTATATCTTCATAAAAAATTATTACTACGAATTATGGTGATGAACACAACATTTTATTTTTATTTTAAAAACTTTAGTTTTTAAAGTTAGAAAATCCTGATTTTCTTTATTTATAAATAAATTTTTAATAATTTAAATAAAATAATTTATATTATTCAAAATTTTTAATTTATTATTTTAATTTATAATCTGTTTTTAATTCATTATTTAAATAATTTAATCTTTATAAATATTATTAGTATATAATTAGTATATATAATTAAAATTTAAAGAATTATAAATGATTTAAACTATTTAATCAAATTAAATTTTTTTATTAAATATAAGAATATTATTTGAAAAATTTAATAATTCTTTGAAGATAAATTAGGATAATTACTATAAAAAAAATAATAAAAAATTTAAGAGTATTATTACCAATATTTATCATATAACATTGGAACTACTAACCTTAAACTTTCACTGTCATCGTCATCCCAGTCAATATTAATATCTTCTCCAAATTCTATGGAATCTATTATTTCATTTGTTTCTGAAGAATCTAATTCATATTCTCTGAACTTTTCAAAATATATATTTATATCATTGGTTCCAATGTTTTTATTAAATGCCTGGAGGGGAACAGATAACATATCTTCATTTTCAAAATAATCACAATCAGGAGCTATGTCTAAATCACTTATTGAATCAGGATCTATTAAAGCATTTAAATAAGGTTCTTCTCCTCTTGAGATCAACCATCCTTTAAAATAATCAAAACAGTCATCTGAACAACCACCATTCATAACATAAGCTGCAGCCCACAGTTTACTTTTATAAGCTGCCTCATCATAAACTTGATAAATTTTTGCAAATTTCAATATTTCTTCCTCTGAATAATTAGCTAATTTATCAATTAAGATTTCCATTTGTTTATCAGTAGCCCATTTTCCTTCTTGAAATGATTCTTGAATCAATTCCCAAAATTCATTTTTATTCATCATAATTTGACTCCATTTTTAATAAATAACACTAATAGCTAATAATTAAATCAAAAACTTATATTAATTTAATAATTATATTCTAATAATTAATTTATATTTTTATTTTATCTTTTAATAAAAAATATAGCTAATAATTTTAAAATAAAAATTTTTAAGATACTTTCATATAATTTAGAGAATTTATTATCCTTGCACTGCAATTTTTGACAGTCTTTAAATTTAAATTTTTAAGATACTTTCATATAATTTAGAGAATTTATTATCCTAGCACTGCAATTTTTGACAGTTTTTAAATTTAAAATTTTAAAAATCAAACTTTTTTCAACTTTCCATGTTCATGGGTCAATTTATTAATATATCTTTTGGACCATCCATAAGCTATTAAACTTCCAAATAAACTTGCAATAACAATTCCCCACCAAACACCATATTGACCAAGTCCAAGAGGAATAGCTAAAATATATGCAAATACAACTTCAAGAATAAGAAGACGTATAAGTGTTAAAAACATGGAATCCAATCCTTTTCCAACTCCCTGAAATATTGAAGATGAAGACATGCCTATTGGTAAAGATATATAAAATAAACAGGTTACTCTTAAGAAAGCAGTTATTGTGTCTCTAAGCCCTGCTGATTCAGGAGAGTATGCAAATATATAGCTAATATATGGTGCAAGTAAAAAAATAGCTATTGACATTAGTATTACAGTGATTAATCCTATTTTAATACCATAATTATGTATTATTTTAATATTTTCATATTTTTTCCCACCAAAGTTAGCTCCTACCACAGCTACAATGGAAACTGCAATTGCAATTGGTGGAACCATAGCCATCATCACAACTCTCCAACCTGCAGTATAAGCAGCTACTCCATCAACTCCTGCTACTATGATTAATATGATGTTTATAGATGCAGATAATGTAGCTATTATCAAAAATTCCCCACCAGCTGGTAGTCCCACACCTAATATTTGTTTAACTAAAGTGTTATTGTATACAAAATCTTTAATTGAAAATTTTATATAAGTGTCTTTTGCAAACCAATAAAGCAATAATAAGCTTACACAGAAAAGAGAAATTACTGTAGCTATAGCTGCTCCAGTAACACCCAGGTTTAAGGTATAAATAAAGATAGGATCAAGTACCATATTTAAAACAGCACCAAATCCCATGGCATAGGTTGTTTTACTTACATTACCTTCTGCTCTAAGTATTCCATAAGCAGTTGAAGAAAAAACAATGAAAATTGTTCCTAAAAACAAAATTCTACCATATTCAAAACTAAGTTCAATGGTAGATCCAGCCCCTATAGCTTCTAAAATAGGTTTTAAAAACAACAACAAAATAACTGTGAAAATAATGGTTAAAATTCCAGCTAATAACAACACATGGATTGCTGCATTATCAGCTTGTTTTTTATCCTTAGCTCCAATATAACGTGAAATTATAGCTGTAGCACCAGCTCCAAGACCATTAGAAAATCCCATTACTACAAGGAATATTGGGTTTACAAAACCAATAGCTGCAAGAGCAGTATCACCGAGTCCAGCTACCCATACAGCATCAATAAGTGCATATAATGAGTTTATGGTCATAGCTATTATCATGGGTATTGAAAGCTTTAAAACCGCTTTTTTCGGATCTCCTAATAAAGTAGATACTCCTTTTGTTTCTGTCTCTTTAGCTGTGTTGGTCATTGTGATTTTTCCTTAATTTAAATGATAGCTATTTATTTTTTATTATAAAATATTATATTATTAATGAATTTTTTAAAAAATTATCAAAATTATATTATAAGTATATTTGTTTAATATTATTAATGAATTTTTTGAAAAATATATTTTTGGAGTTAAAGTTTTTAATTAATTATAATTTTTTAAACTATTATATTCATTTGTTTTAAAAATTAAAATCATTTTTTTTTTTTTTTATTTTATTTATAATAATTATATTAATGTTTATTTTTCTAATCGATAGTTTTTTGCTTTATCTTGCACAGGCTTTGCTTCTATTTCATTTTAAAAAGCATGTTAACTACTTAATTTTTAAAAATTTGAATTATATCTAACTACAATCAAAAATATATTTTACCTATCTAACGTTAGATAGGTAAAGTTTTAATTACCATTGTTTCTATCGCGTGTTAGGTATTTAAAAAATTCAATCTAAATATTATTCAAGGGTATGTTTGTGTATAATAAATAAATTTATCTTTATTATATTTCTCACTATAATTAAATTAGAAAGACTTATATATTACTATTTATATATTTGGTATTACATTTTTTGAGAGTAGTTGATTTGTTTATTCTAATTGATATTTTGCTAATACTAATTTTTAAATATATTTTAACTACTGTCATGACAATTTAATTCTCAAAATTCATTTCATATATAAAGTTTTGATAATTTCTCATCTGCTTTATTTTTTGTAAAATTCCAATGAATTTTACTCTTTTTTTCATTCC
>WRMT01000121.1 GCA_009777005.1 Methanobrevibacter sp.
ATAAATTAAAAATAAAAATCACATTCAAAAATAAATATAAAAACTACTTTAAAAAAAAATAAATTAAAAATAAAAATCACATTCAAAAATAAATATAAAAACTACTTTAAAAAAAAATGAATTTAAATAGTTTTTATATTATCATTATTTTTAAATAGTTTCTTTTTCAACCACCATTGTTTTTGACCATCGCCCTAAAATTCTTTCATTTGACTCTCCAATAAGTCTTCCAATTATAAGATCGAAGATAATGGGAATCCAATATAATTTAGATAAATTTCTAATAATAGCTTCCCAATATGTAATATTTCCTCCATCTTCTGAAACTACCTTTAAATCAAAAATATCTTTTCCAATTGTTCTCCCTTTGTTTGTTTCTAAATAAACAAAATAAAAGATTATGAAAATTGGTAATAAGTATATAAAATAATTATAAATAATGAATAAAGAGAATGGAACTACAATAGGAAAATATAATATCACAGCCAAAATCATAAAAATAGCTGATATAACAAACCAATCAATTAAGTAAGCCAACGCCCTTTTTTTAAACATACTTAACATCAAAATCACCTTTAAATTATAAAAAAAAATTTTAAATCTTTAATAAACTAAAATATTATTTGAATAAAATAAAAAATATTAAAATGACAATATCCTAAAACTACTTTTTAAAATTTTTTATTAATATTACAAATTTATTTATTTAAAAATATAAATTTTATTAAGATAATTTATAAAAAGGTAATCAAATTAAGTTTTGGAAATTCTCAAATTTATTTTTAAATTTTTTCTAAATAAGAAAACATATTATAATAATTTATAAAAACCTGCTTATTTAAATATCTATTTAATATTAACAAACTCTTGGAACAGGATCAGCTATTGGGGATTCTAATATCCTTTGACCACCAACTGCAGTTTCAATTAAAACATGTTTGTCACTTGTAACTTCACCAATAATAGCTGCATCTTTTCCATACTTATTTTTAGAAATAGCTTTTAAAGTTTCTTCTGCTAAATCTTGTTTTACACCCATTATAACTTTTCCTTCATTAGCTACTTCATATGGATCAATTCCTAACATATCAGAAACTGCTTTAACTTCTTGTTTAATTGGAATTTCATCATCTTGAAGAATTACACCAAGATTTGATTTAGATGCCATTTCATTAATGGCATTAGCTAATCCTCCTCTTGTTGGGTCTTTCATAGCTGTAACTCCTCCAATTTCAAGAGCATTTTCAACCATTCCCCAAACAGGAGCTACATCAGATTTCAAATCTGTTTCAAATCCAAATCCTTCTCTAAAAGACATTAAAGACATACCATGGTCTCCAACGCTTCCCGTGATTATGATTTTATCCCCTACTTCAAGAGTAGAATCTTTAATAGCTTTTCCCCTCTCAACAATACCAATTCCTGTTGTTACAATAACCATTTCATCAATCTTATCCTGTTCCATAACCTTAGTATCCCCAGCTACAATAGCTACATCCGCCTCCATACAAGTTTCATCCATAGATTTGACTATTTTTTCTAAATCTTCAATTGAAAAACCTTCTTTTATAATCATTGCATTGGTAATAGCTAATGGTCTAGCTCCCATAACAGATACATCATTTATGGTTCCAGCTGCTGAAATTCTTCCTATATCTCCTCCTGGAAAAAATAATGGGTTTATTGTGTGACCATCAGTAGTAACAACAATTTCATTATCTCCTAAGGGTATAGTAGCTCCATCATCTAAGGCATCTAAACCAATACCTCCATTAACCGATTTTTTAGATAGATTGTTAACAATGGTTTCTGAAATTAATTTACCCATTACTTCTCCACCAGCACCATGTGACATTCCAATTTTCATAGTTATCTCCTTATTAAGTATAAAATTCAAATTATGTAATAGCTACAATAATAGCTATATTAAATGGATAGCTATTTTTATATAGCTATTATACAATTAATAAATATCTGTAAAAATATAAACACTAGTTAATATCTATATCAATTTGCATTATTAAATTTTTTTAGAAAAAATTATTAAAATAAAAAAATTAAGACTAATGTATTAAACCAATTTTATAAATTTATAAGATTTAAAGAAATATAATCTCATATAAAGTTTGAAAGAAATATAATTCCATATAAGGTTTAAAAAAATATAATTTAATAAAAAAAATGAGAATAATAAAAAAAATAATAAAAAATATGAAATTAAAAAGCAAAATAAGAAATAAGATTTAATATTTTTCAAAGTAAATAAAAGTTATTATTGGAAAATCAAAGAATAATTCATAAGTAAGTAAAAGTTACTATTTAATTAGCCAATAATATAAAATGATTTTAAAAAAAATAAAATGAATTTAGCTATTAAACGATTAATATACCATTAATAACACCATCTTGACCAGGTCTGGAAGTAACTTTGACTTTTCCAGAGCTAGTTTCAACAATTGCTCCTTTAGTGATGATGTTTCTCCTTACATAATTAGGATTAGCTTCATTTTCAATAACATTTAAAATTTCAAGTGTTTCAGATTTATTTGAAGAGGGATTAATCACATTTATCTTATTTTCAGTAGCTAATCTTAGTTTTTCATTTCCTCCACGAGTTCTGATTTTTCTTAAATTTTTATCTCCAATTCTAGTTTCTGCAGGATCTCTACCAAGTTCATATTTCTTTTTCCCGCGATTTCTAACATCTCTTCCACCAGTTGGCTTTTTTATGGATTTTCCTTGAAATATTGCCATGAATTCACCTTCATTAAGTTTAATTTATGATTTGATAATCTTTATTATAAAAGCTCCCTAAAAATAGCTTAGCTATTATTTAAAAAAAATTTTTCTAAAAATATTAAAATTATATGAATAAAGAAAAAGAGTCTTTTAAGAATAATGATAACAAAATATTAGTTTTTACTCATATATAAACCTTTAATTTTTTAAACTAATAATTATAGTTAATAATTTTATTAACAATTAAAAACATAAATTACTATTTAACCATTCTAAAAAAATTAATATAAAAAAGCTAAAAACATAAAATACTATTTAATTATCTAAAAATTTAATTTAAAAAGTTATGATTTAGCTAAAATTGGTGTTATACTTGGAAAATAAAACCCTTGAGCAGGAAAAACTTGAAAAAGAAATTAAAATCCATGTTGATGAATTTTTGGAAAATATTAATTCAGAATTACCTGAAAGTATGGAATTAGAGTATGAAGGATTTTATAGAAGGGGTTTTTTTGTTACAAAAAAAAGATATGCTGTAATTGAAGATGGAAATATCATAGCTAAAGGTTTAGAGCTTGTTAGAAGAGATTGGGCCCCAATAGCTAAAGATACACAGCAATCTATCCTTATATCTATTTTAAAGGATGGTAATGTGGATAAAGCTGTTAAAACAATAGAAAAAGTTTTAAAAAAGGTGAAATCCAGAAAGATAGAAATGAAAGATCTTATAATTCACACACAGATTACAAAAAAGCTTTCAGATTACAAACAAATAGGTCCCCATGTTGTAGCTGCACAAAAATTAGAAAAAAAAGGAATGAAGATTAACAAAGGAACTATTATACAATATGTGGTTGTTAAAGGGAAAGGAGCTATCAGTCAAAGAGCTGTGCCTTTTGAAGATTCAGAAAATTACACTTATGATGTAGATTATTATATAAACCATCAAATACTTCCAGCTGTTTCTAGAATAATGAAGTCTTTAGGATATAGTAAAGAACAATTAGCTGAATTAGGAGACAAAGAAAAGCAAAAAACTTTAGATGCTTTTTTTAAATAATCCACCTAAAAAAAAAGACTAAACATAATTAAATAACTTAAAAATAGAATATTATCTTTTTATAAAATTATTAAAAGTTCATTAGGGATTATAATGAATTAATAGAAAAACAATTTTCATTATGACCCAGTAGATAACTATAATGAACTAATAGAAAAAATAATTTCCATTATGACCCAGTAGATAACTATAATGAATTAATAGAAAAATAATTTCCATTATGAATATTATATTACTAAAAAAGAGATTAGATTAAAAATATAATTTATTTAGAATATTTATTTTAATTGGTGGTGTGAAAATGGATAAAGCCGTGTTTTTTGATATTGATGATACATTATTAGATACTTCTAGCTTTGCTGAGTTAGCAAGGCGTGCAGCCATTACTAAAATGGTTGAAAACGGATTACCTTTAAAAAAAAATGAAGCTTATAATTTATTGAAAGAAATTGTGAAGCAAAAAGGATCTAATTACGACAAACACTTTAATTCTTTAACAAAACATGTTTTAGGAGAAGAAAACAATTTATTAATAGCTTTAGGGATGACAACATATCATAATGTAAAATTTGCTTTACTTCGACCTTTTCCAAAAACAGAACATATTCTAATTTATTTAAAAAGTAAAGGTTACAGATTAGGAGTAATTTCAAATGGTTTAACAATAAAACAGTGGGAAAAATTAATCAGACTAAATTTACACCACTTTTTTGATGAAATCATAACTTCTGAGGAAGTTGGGTATGACAAACCAGACAAGTGTATATTTGAAGAAGCTATTGATAAAATGAATTGTAAAGCTGAAAAAAGTATTATGGTTGGAAACAAATATGAAGTAGATATTTTAGGAGCAATCAATGCAGGTATGTCAGCTATTTTAGTTAATTCAGCTATACCTGAAGAAGAAAAACAAAAGATAAAAGATAAAAATATTGATATTAAATCCGTCCCTAATGTTGGAGACTTGGATACAATTTTATAATTAATTCTTTACTCTAAAAAAATTTATTTAATTTTATCATAATTATATGTTATATCTTCATTCAAATTCTTAAAAATTAATTAAAAATTTAGAATGTAATTATGCATAAATAAAAATATATTCATTCATTTTAAAAATAAATTAAAAAATACAACATTAAATAATATATAAAAATAAAATATAAATCCTTTAAAAAAAAAATTAAAATTTTGTATTTAATAATATATAAAAATAAAATATTTATTTTTTTAAAAAAAATAAGATTAATTAAAAGTATAATGAGAATAATAAGAATTTCAAAAACTATAAAATTTAATTTTTAAATTAAAAGATTAAAAACTTTTGTAAAAATATTATACTTCATTTTAAAAAAAAAAAAAAAAAATGAAAAAACTTAATTTAAAAAATAAGTTGAACATTAATTTTTTCAAATGTTAATAATTATACAATTCCTTGAGCCATCATTGCATTAGCTACTTTTATAAAGCCTGCAATATTAGATCCCATTACATAATTATCCTCGAATCCATAATCTTTAGCTATTTTATCAATATTTTTGTAAATATTTATCATGATATTTTTTAATTTAGAATCTACTTCATCAAAGGACCAATGTAATTTTGAACTACGTTGAGCCATTTCTAATGCACTTGTTGCAACTCCTCCTGCATTTGCAGCTTTTCCTGGTAAGTAAATTATTTCACTATCTAAAAATACATTAGTTGCTTCAAGAGTTGAGGGCATATTTGCTCCTTCACATACATACTTAGTACCATTTTTAAGTAAAGTCTTAGCTGCATCTTCATCTATTTCATTTTGAGTTGCACAAGGTAATGCAATATCACATTTGACATTCCAAATATTAGTACTTCCTTCTACAAATTCTGCAGTTAATTCATCTTTTTTAAAGTAATCTAAGTATTCTGAAATTCTACCTCTTTTAATCTCTTTAATTTCTTTAACAAATGAAAGATTAATACCATTTTCATCATAGATATAACCTGAGGAATCAGACATAGTTATAACATTTCCACCTAACTCAATAGCTTTTTCTGCAGCATAAATAGCTACATTTCCAGATCCTGAAACAACTACTCTTTTACCTTCAAAAGAATCTTTTCTATGTTTAAGTGCTTCTTCTGTAATATAAACAAGACCATAACCAGTAGCTTCTTTACGAGCAAGAGATCCTCCATACTCTAATCCACTTCCAGTTAATACACAGTGGTGAACATTAACAAGTCTTTTATATTGACCAAAAAGATAACCTACTTCTCTTGCTCCTACACCAATATCTCCAGCAGGAACATCAGTTTCAGGACCAATATGCCTATACAGTTCATTCATGAAACTTTGACAGAATTTCATAACTTCGTCGTCGGATTTTCCTTTAGGATCAAAGTCACTGCCTCCTTTTCCTCCACCAATAAGCATACCTGTTAAGCTATTTTTTAAAATTTGTTCAAATCCTAAGAATTTAATAATAGAGATGTTAACTGACTCGTGAAAACGAAGTCCTCCTTTATATGGACCAATAGCACTGTTAAATTGTACACGATATCCCCTATTTACCTGTACTTTACCTTCATCATCAACCCAAGGTACTCTAAACATTACAATTCTTTCAGGCTCAACAAGCCTTTCTAAAAGTCCTGCTTTTTGATATTCTGGATGTTTTTCAAATACTGGTTCAAGAGACTCAAGTATCTCTGTTGCAGCTTGAACAAACTCAGGTTCATTTGCATTTTTCTTTTTCAAATCCTCTAAAACATCTTGGACATATGCCATCAAATCACTTCTCCTATTAACCATCCTATATATTTATTGAATTAGCTAAAATATATTTTTTACTCAGTAATTCTAATCAATTAAATCCACAGATAATAATACAAAAATTATTTTTAATAATAGCTATTTAGATTTCTTTTTAAAAATTAATATCCAAATAGCTTAATTTCTAAAAATAATCATGACAGATTGTAATAGCTATTAAATCAGACTATAAAATAATATTTTGTATTTCAATACAAATCATTGACAAGCTTTTACATCAATACATATATTATTAATATTTTTCTTTTTAAACTTTGTGACTTTGTTCAAGGTTTCTCAATATATTTAAAAAACTATATCCATGAAAGAAAATATTAATTTTCAATAGCTAATCAATAAATTTTTTATATAATATAATAAAATAAAATAATTTAAAAAAAAGTTTTAATTGAAAAATAGCTAATTAACTGGTTTTCAATGCTTAAATAATTTAATATTTTTAAAGTTATCAAAAATAACATGGATAAAATATTTCATTAGTATAGTGCTTGACATTTGATTTAAAAAGAATGTTAATTTTAAACTTGTTTATAATCATTTAAATCATATTTTATTAAATAAAATTTGATAAATTAATGAGATTGAGATTTTCAAAAGTTTTGTTGAATACTATAATCAAATTAATTTTTTAAGTTTTTTAGCTATGAACTGCCTAAATTTCCAAAATGTTGTAATGTTAAAGAAATAGTTCCACTAAGAAGGAATGCTAAAGTAGGAATAAAGGAAGAAAAGCTTAAAAATACAATGAAAAATCCAAATAATGAAACATAGAGTATTTTACGAGTATATTTATTATAAACACCATTATCATTTAAATAAGTTTCAAAAGATAAAATCAGAGGAGGTAAACTCAATCCAGTTATAATTAGCAAAATAAGATAAAATTCAAGATTAAGATTATAATGCATTAATTTAGTTAAATAATCCAATTGTATAACTGTTAATAGGTAACCAAGAAGTGATCCAGCTAAGACTTGTGAAACCGTGTGTTTTTTTAGAGTAATTCTGCTCCACATAACTAATGGTCCAATTAAGCCAAAAATAAAAAACCATGGATTAATACAAATTAAAACTGATGTAGGTCCTGTAACCCCCATTGCATGAACACTAATTTTCCATTTTAAATTTATAAAGAAAACTATTAATGTATTTGAACCATAACAAAACATTACAGCTATTGTTAAAGGATTTGCAGAAGATAACCATAAAATGAAAGCACCTAAAAAATATATGAGCGTAGCTATTAATAAAGGATAATTTCTACTTTCTTTAATGGTATAGTCCATGTCCACTCCTTTTACTTTTCTCCAAACTAAAAGAAACAGAACAGGAATGATAGTTCCGAAAAATAAGCAAATTGTTTCAATAATTAGAAAATTATTCATATCTAATAATAAATTTAGAATAATAAATGTGGGAATAGCTAAGAAAGGAGCTTCAAAGATATAAGATATATATTTTGAAAGTAAATACCTAGTTTTTATGATTTTTTCATTTTCCATCTACTCACCTTTCTTTAAAAGACAATATTTTATTTTATTAAAATTATGAATCCTATTCTGCAAATATTCACATTTTAAATTCAAAAAGTAGAATTTATAGCCATATAAGGAAAAATCATAATTAATGTTTTGTTAAAATATCACTTAATTTCTAATAAATATATTAATAATAATTTGAATTTTAAAATTAAATATCAATTATTTTATTATTAAATAGAAAATATATTAAATTAAATTTAAAAATAATTGAATTTAAAGATTTTTAAAAATTATCATTAATTAAAAACTTTATTTTCAGGACAGTAATAAATTAATATAAAAATTTTTAAAAAAAGTTATTAATTAAAAACTTTATTTCCAACACATAATACTATAATTCTTTAATTTTATTTTTTACTAAATTTTCAAA